>JAUWBY010000027.1 GCA_030609605.1 Candidatus Eiseniibacteriota bacterium | reverse complement strand
GCAGCCAGGGACTCAGCCCGGTCTGCGGAACCATCGGATTCCAAACGAGAGTTCGCACTTGACGCGGAAACCGAAAGCCCCCGTTCGAACTAGATAGCGTGACGGTGTGGCAGGCAGCAAACGCGTTGCAGAACGCCCCTTCCAGTGCTATTCTTCAAAGTTCGGAATCTATCCAATGTGGACTATCACCTCCAGCATCAGCCCTGAGGGGCTGAGTGTTGATTGACATGTTCTGACAGCGAGAGGAGCCAGTAATGCCACGGAAGCGCGTCTATTTCTTCGGCGGAGGCAAGGCCGACGGCCGCGGGGTGATGAAGAACATCCTCGGCGGCAAGGGAGCCAACCTTGCGGAGATGACCAACCTTGGGATTCCCGTGCCGGCCGGATTCACCATCTCAACAGAGGTCTGTATCCACTACTACGAGAACGGTGGAGCGTTTCCGGACGGGCTTGAGGCGGATGTCGATGCGGCCGTCAGGAAGGTCGAGGACGTGATGGGTGGAGGCTTCGGCAACAGCGATGACCCCCTTCTCTTCTCCGTACGCTCCGGCGCGAGGGTCTCGATGCCCGGCATGATGGACACGGTGCTGAATCTCGGGCTCAGTGATAAGACCATCACCGGATTGATCGCGAAGACCGGCAACGAGCGATTCGTCTATGATAGCTATCGTCGCCTGATCCAGATGTACGCAAACGTCGTGATGGGACTTGAGATGGACGAGTTCCAGCGGCTTCTGGAGGCAAAGAAGGCCGAACGGGACGTCGAGGACGACATGGGCCTGAGCGCGGATGACATGAAGGAGCTCGCCCTAGAGTTCAAGGCGAAGGTCAGGGAGCTCTCCGGCAAGAAATTCCCCGACGATCCGCGCGAGCAGCTGTGGGGCGCCATACGAGCGGTCTTCCAGTCATGGAACATCCCCCGCGCTGTGAGCTACCGCAGGCTCAACGATATCTCCGATGACTGGGGCACGGCCGTGAACGTCCAGGCAATGGTTTTCGGAAACATGGGTGAGAACAGCGCTACTGGTGTTGCGTTCACACGTGACCCCGCGACCGGCGAGAAAGTCTTCTACGGAGAGTTCCTGCCGGACGCACAGGGTGAAGACGTTGTCTCCGGCGTGAGGACTCCGCACCCCATCAACTTGGCCCAGAAGAAGGAGAACGACGAGGAATCCCTCGAGGAGTTCATGCCCGAGATCTACCGCGATCTCGATGCCATCCGCGAGAAGCTCGAGCTTCACTACACGGACACGCAGGATATCGAGTTCACAATCCAGCGCGGCAAGCTGTGGATGCTCCAGACGCGGACAGGCAAGCGGACGGCCGAGGCGGCAGTAAGGATCGCAGTTGAGATGGAGGCCGATGGTCTCATTAACCGAAAGACTGCCGTGATGCGCGTCGATCCTCAGCAGATCGAGCAGCTTCTGCACAACCGGATCGATCCCAACGCGAGCTACGAGGTTCTGACCAAGGGGCTTCCGGCATCGCCGGGCGCTGCCGTCGGGCGCGTGGTTTTCACGGCCGAGGACGCCGTCAGTTGGGCGGATGATACTGACCCGGAGAAGCACGATACGGTACTGGTCCGGGAGGAGACGTCGCCTGAGGATATCGAGGGCATGGACGCATCGCAGGGCTTCCTGACTGCCCGCGGTGGAATGACCTCGCACGCCGCTGTGGTAGCGCGCGGCATGGGCAAGTGCTGCGTCGCCGGCGCCGGGGAGCTGAAGATCGACTACGCGACCAAGACGTTCAAGGTCGGCGAGCAGGTTGTGAAGGAAGGCGACTGGATAACGCTGAACGGTGCGACCGGCGAAGTCATCTTGGGAAAAGTCGCAACCGTGGAGCCTGAGCTCTCAGGTGACTTCGCGATACTGATGGAGTGGGCCGACGAGTTCCGCCAGTTGGGTGTCCGGACGAACGCAGATACGCCGGAGGACGCGGTCAGGGCACGGAGCTTCGGCGCCGAGGGGATCGGCCTCTGCCGGACCGAGCACATGTTTTTCGGCGAAGACCGCATCAAGTACATACGCGCTATGATCATGGCGGCCGATGAGACTGAGCGGCGCGAAACTCTCGACAAACTCCTGCCATTTCAGCGCAGCGATTTCGAAGGCATCCTCGATGCGATGAAGGGCCTGACCGTGACCATCCGGCTTCTCGACCCGCCGCTTCATGAGTTCATCCCGCACAGCGAGGCGGAGATCGAGGAACTGGCGAAGGAACTTGGTAAGGATCCCGAGAAGATGAAGGAGAAGGCGTCCGGCCTCCGGGAATCGAACCCGATGCTGGGTCACCGCGGATGCCGTCTCGGTATCACGTTCCCCGAGATCTATGAAATGCAGGCACGCGCTATCTTTGAGGCCGCATGCTCGCTCAGGAAGAAGGGCGTGGATGTTAAGCCCGAGATCATGATCCCACTTGTCGGCGAGCCGAAGGAGCTCTCGGTTCTCCGCGAGCTTATCGAGCGCATCGGCATTGAGGTGATGAAAATGAAGGGCGTAGAGATCGACTACCACATAGGGACAATGATAGAGATCCCGAGAGCGGCCCTCGTGGCCGACGAGGTCGCCGAGCACGCCGATTTCTTCTCATTCGGCACGAACGATCTCACGCAGATGACCTACGGGTACAGTCGGGACGATGCCGGTTCGTTCCTGAAGGGGTACGTAGAGAAGGGGGTCCTGGCTGGTGATCCCTTCCAATCGATCGATGTGAAAGGCGTGGGCGCTCTTATCAAAATGGCCGTTGAGAAGGGACGGAGCGTCAAGCCCGAGCTCCACATGGGCATTTGCGGCGAGCATGGCGGCGATCCCGAATCGATCAACTTCTGTCATCACGCCGGGCTCGACTATGTCAGCTGTTCTCCATACCGGGTCCCGGTAGCCAGGTTGGCGGCGGCGCACGCGGTTCTGCGGGCGAGGATGAGGTCGGAGGAGTAGAGAACGGCGCGCAGGTAGTCCGGTTCTGTGGCGCGCGCATAGTGCGTCAGCTGAAAACATGACGGCACGCTGAAACGGCGGGGACGGCAGGTTTCGTCCCCGCCTTCTTTTCTTGCCGCGAGGGGCATACGGTCGGGAATGCCCGTCTTGTCGGCTATCGAATCTTGACGGAGTGCCTTCTGAGGGCTAGAATCACATGGAACAGCTTGATGGGTATGTACCCGCGACCTCATGTACATGTGTGGTCGAGCGGACGGACTGGGGGCGGATATGGTGAGGAAGCTCGTCTTCACCCTGCTTGCTATTGTTCTCAGCGCTTGCTTTGTCTACGGACTCATGGTCGAGGACTTCTGGGAGACGCTCTCCAACGGCGCCATGATCTGTCTGACCTGCATCGGCGTTGCTTGAACTGCTTAGGAAGGTCTTGCGCGCATGAAACGGCGTATCGTCCAGCTCTTCTCGCTCATTGTCACGAACTCCTACTTCACATCGATACCCACGGCGAGCTTCTATCAGGGGACTCTGAAGGGTGCATGTGTTCCCATCCTCAACTGCTACGCGTGTCCGCTTGCCTGGGGCTCTTGCCCGATCGGCACACTTCAGCACTTCATAATCGTCCGTGCGTTTCCGTTCTACCTTATCGGCATTCTTGGGTTGATCGGTCTGGCGACGGGACGGTGGGCGTGCGGTTGGTTGTGTCCGTTCGGGTGGTTCCAGGAGTTCATCTACAAGCTCAAGGTTCCGAAGTTCTCCGCACCTGACTGGCTTCGCCACATGAAATACGTGGTCCTGGTTCTCGTTGTGGGCGTTGTCTCGTGGGTGACGTTCGAGCCGTGGTTCTGCAAGTTCTGTCCGGCGGGGACTCTTGAGGCGGGTCTCCCGTGGTTGGCATGGGCCGCTCGGGGCTCGGACTATGCGGAGGGCATGAGCTTCGCAACTCAGGTCTTCGCCCTCAAGATCGTTATGCTGGTCGCTCTCGTGGCTCTTGCGGCGATGATGCGCAGACCGTTCTGTCGTTTCGTCTGCCCTCTCGGAGCGCTCTTTGGGCTGATGAACAAGTTCAGCCTTCTTCAGCTTGATTTTGATCTCGACACATGCGCGATCGCCTATGCGCAAGGATCCGATCTTGAGAACTGCGCGACGTGCGGGCACTGCTCACGCAACTGCCCAATGGATCTCAAGGCTCCCGAGCAGATCGGAAGCGTGGACTGCATTAGATGTATGAACTGCACAACAACAGGTTCTGCCTTCTGGAGATTCGGAACAGCTCCGTCCCGGAACAGAACCGGAGAGAAGATGAGAGAGCCGGCGCCGCACTGGGGCACCAGTGAGGTTCCTCCGACGCCGGGTTAGGGTTTGAACATTGGCCCAGGGAGGCGAGGGAATGATATCCACAAGTGGGATTCCCCTGGATCTGGTGGAGAGACTCGGCCACGCCTCGAACATCATCGTATTCACAGGAGCCGGTGTCTCCGCGGAGAGTGGCGTTCCGACCTTCAGAGGTCAGGACGGGCTTTGGCAGAAGTACAACGCTGAGGACCTCGCAACCTGGCAAGCCTTCGAGAGAGATCCCCGGCTGGTCTGGAGCTGGTACGACTACAGGCGCCAGATAATCTCGGAGGTGGATCCTAACCCCGGACACACTGCGATCGCAAAGATGACAGCTGTGTTCGACAAGGTAACGGTCGTCACGCAGAATGTGGACGGGTTACACCTCCGGGCGGGCAGCAAGGATGTCGTGGAATTGCACGGGAACATCTGGCGAGCCCGGTGCACACGCGAACTGACGGTATGCGACTTCTGCGAGTGCCCGTTGGAAGAGAATCCGCCTTTGTGTAAGGAGTGTGGATCCATCTTGAGACCGGATGTGGTCTGGTTCGGCGAACCCCTGCCGATGGATGCCTACGAGCGATCGCACGAAGCGGCGTGTACGTGTGACGTCATGCTGGTAGTCGGTACGTCCGCACAGGTGCGCCCTGCGGCTACGCTTCCCCTGGTCGCAAAGCACAACGGCGCCTTGGTCATCGAGGTCAATACTCACTACACACCGATATCAGCTCTCATAGATACCACTCTGATCGGCGAGGCAGGCGAGATACTCCCAGAGCTGCTCGATCGCATCAGTGAGTGTATGGGCTATCAGGAAAAGGCGCCCGGGACCACGGGTGAGGTGAAGGAACGCAGCGGAGTCTGAGGCTGCGCTACCGGAGACAGAAAGAGCAGCGGAGTTTGAGACTGCGCTATTGGGAGACAGGAAACGCGGTGGAATTCTGCGCCGCGCCACCGAGGAAGAGGTAATGCGACGACATATCCCGATTCTGATACTGCTTGTTCTCCTGCTTGCCTGCGGAACTGTCGCGGGCAAGACGTACAACAGCCCATACATCAACGGGCACGTCACTGAAGAAGAGAACGATTGGGAACCCGATGAGCTGGGTGTGGAAGACCCGGACAACGACAACCGTTGGGGTGCGAGTGACGGCGACCTGGTCGATCTCTATGTCACCTGGGATGCCGATAGCCTCTATGTCGGCATCACTACCGCCAACGCTCCCAGTCAGCTTGGAAACGGCTATCTCCTCTTCATAGATACCGATGCGCAGAACGGGATCACGGGGGCAACGGACTTCTCGTCCGCCGATTTCTACGCGCGGAGAATCACGTTCAGCACAATGGGTGCGGACGTGATCATGGCTGGCTGGGATCTCCCCGGCGTCTTTGAGATCAAGCACTGCTCCGACCCGACGAGCACCACGCCCGTCGACGAGGTCTACTCCCAGTGCAATCCAGGCTGGAGGCACATCGAGGCCCGGATGTCATGGAACGGCCTCTTCGGACTCGGTGGGGGGGTAGTGCCCGAGGGCACTACGCTCAGGTTCATCGCCGCCATCGTCGGAGGCGACAATTCGGGCGCGTACGATGCGATGCCGACATCATCCACCGGCGTTGAATCAGATATTGACACGCCGTGGGACGCCTTCACGGACCTCGACAGCTACTACGAGACCGTCGTGGATGCAGACGCAGACGGCGTGCCGGACGAGGGATTCCCTCCCGGGGGTTCCATATCCGGAACAGTCACACTCGACGATCTTGATGATCATACAACTGTCGTCACCGTTACGGCCTGGAGTGGTGGAGTGGCGGTTGAATCGGCCGATGCCCCGCCAGGTGGCGGCGACTACACGATCTACCTGGTTCCGGACGGCACCTACGACGTTGTGGCGACGGGCGAGTCGTATCTCTCCCTGACGGTGGAGGGTGTGACCATCGTTGATGAGGCCGAGATCACGGGCATCGATTTCGCGCTGACCAAAGTCACAGGCCGCATCGAGGGGCAGGTGGCCCTCTCCGGAGGTCCAGCCACCGACGTCACGGTGACGGTCTATGATGCGGAGACTGGGGAAGCGGGAGGAGATGGTCCGTACGTCGTGGCCGGTGGCTCCGGCGGTTTCTCCATCGCGACCGTTATTGATGGCGACTGGAACGTGGTCGCCGTAGCGATGGGTTATGTCGAAGCGGAGACCCCCGCAACCGTCAGTGATGGCGACACAATGAGTGTGGGTACACTGACGCTTCCGGCAGTCGAGGCGACGCACTTCGCCTACGTGGATTCGCTCGGCAGCACCATCTACGGGGTAGCGACGACAGTCAGCATCCCCGACAGCGGTCTCTACTACTACGCGGAAGCGTGGCTCGAGCCGCGCGACGACGACGAGCGCGTGGCGTATTGGGATGATGATTTTATCGACAGCGTCTCGATCTCCGTTACACGTCTTGATCCCGCCCATCCGCCTCTCGGCAACGTCGTTATCGCGGACACCAACGGTGTTGTGCTTGATCCTCCTGCCATCACGGGCGACATGTTCGTCAATGGGCGCGCCGGCTTCCTCGTCGCTGACGACGAGATCGAGATCCTGAGAGTGCTCGCGACGAGTCAGAGACTCGTGAATGTCCTCGAGGTGGGAATAGGAGCACCTGCGCCCACACAGCTCACGCTCGAAAGCGACAGCTATGAGATCGCTGTCGGTGACAGTGTAGCGAGGATCATTGGACAGCTCGTCGACGCAAGCGGCAACGGTGCTCCCGTCGCTGGGCTCAATGCGACCATGACGGCCCTCGGTGTTGGCGGCGGGTTCAGCATAACCGTAGTGGAGACTGACCCGAACGGTCGGTTTGAGGTTGAGTTCTCCGGAACTGTTGCAGGCACCGCTCTTGTGACTGCGGTGATCGATCCGAGTTCGGAGTTTGCTTCGATTGACGTGGACACGCTGACAATCGTTCTTGAGTCCGGTGAAGCGGCATTCGTCGAACTGGCGGCATGTCCGACCGCGCTCTGCGCCGGTGAGACGGCGGTGCTCACGGCGTCTGTGGTCGATGAGTGGGGCAACGCAGTAGAGCTTTCTGATCTAAGCATCGCGCTTGCAGCGGCACCTGAGGGACTCGTCGTCTCGCTCGATACGCCGATCGTGACGGATGCGGACGGCGTTGCTGTGGGAACGATCGTAGTGGGGGCAAGCTACGGTATCATCGAGATCGTTGGGGATGCAGGGAGCCTCCCCGTGGAGACGGTCTTCCTGCCGGTGGATGCTACCATCATTGCGGTCGACGAAGAAGCGCCGGAATCCGACGACGACCACAACAGCAATGCGGGCGTAGATCTGACCATACTCCACGCGGCGAATGGCGCAGACACACTGGTAGTGACGCTCGATTTCAGCTCCAACTGGGATGGTGTTCATCTTGGCCTGGCGATTGAGGCCAACGGTGATGCGGCGGGAGCGACACCCGAGCCGTTCACCTTTCCGATAAACTACGGGCATGACCTTCTGCCTGACTACGCCTTCACCTACAAGTACGCAGCTGAGAACTACGCCGACTTGAGAAAGTGGAGCGGAGGCGGCTGGCAGTTCTATGACCACTTGAATGGGATATGGGTCACCGACTGGGTGGACGGCGCGGACGTGGTCTCGTGGATCGCGAAGAGTGTTGAGAAAACAGCGTTCCGCATCCCGCTTGCGGTGATCGAGGCTGCTGTCGGCGACACTCTCCGACTCGAAGCGTACGTCATGCAGGAGACCGACGGGGAGCAGCGAACGGCCCTTGACTCGGTGCCGCACGACGCCACGCACGACATGGAGCCCGAGACCGGTGAGTGGTGGGAAACGGCGACGACGCCTGTGACGCTCACGAACTACGCCGACTATGTCGTCGTGAGTGAGGGGTTTGCACCGGGGCTCGCGAACGGACAGGCCAGCCCATCGCCGGCGCAGCCGGGTGATGTCGTGACCTACAGCATTGAAGTGACGGATACCGGTGGAGGCATCGGCGATGTTTTTCTGAACCTCTCGGACATTGGAGGGGAACCCCTCGTCAGAATGCAGGACGATGGCGAAGGGGCTGACATGATAAGCGGAGACGGTGTCTACACCATTGCAGATACTCTCACGTCGTCCGCGTCCGACGGTGAACACCTCGTGACAGTCACTGCGAGGGACGCCGCCAATGTCTGGCCGGCGACCGCCGGGATCACCCTGACCGTGCATAATCCTGCGACGGCCCTGAGGCAGTTCACCGATGCGGAAGGCGACGACCACGGTCCGAATCAGCTCGACGGCAGCGGTAACCCGGTCAGCGGGCTCTACTACTACTACCCGACCAACTTGGTCTTCTTCCCCGGTTCGTTCGACATAACAAGCTTCGAGATCTTCGCTGACGGTGACTGGCTTGTCTTCAGAACCTACGTCGCTCAGCTTATCAATCATCAGGACGCCGGAGCCGCAGATTGGGGCGCTCCACAGCCGAGCGAGCAGACGTGCGACGACCCATACCGAACAGACCTGAATCTCCAGAAGATCGACATCTACATCGATGCGAAGGAAGGGGCCGGTTCGACTAGCGGCTTCCCGAACCGGTATGTCGATGTCGCCAGCGTCGATGCGTGGGACTACGGCATTTCGATAGAGGGGTGGGGCAAGTGGTTCGTCAACTCGAACGACTCGAACTCATCCGCGAGCTGGAGCCTCTACAAGAACGACAGCGACATCGCGATGTGTGACAACTACGAGGAGAACTTCATCGACGTCCGCGTGCGGCGCGACCTCTTCGGGGATGACGCTGATGAAGACGCAGATATCGGCAACTGGGACATCATTGTATGCATCTCGTCGCACGACGGCGAAACGTCGGACTCGAACTTGGGAGGCATACGCTGGATCAACAAGAACACCGGCGAGTGGCAATTTGGCGGTGGGCGCGACAGCGAGGGCGGTCGCGACCGCGACGCGAACCTGATAGACGTGGCAGTGTCGCCGGGCGAGGGCAAAGCACCCGGGCGAACTCAGGAAGAGATGCTCGATTACACAACGGCGGATGCGGAGCAGCGATTCGACGAGAGCAAGGTCGCGTGTCTGCTGGAGGCGAGCTTCGCTGAGGACTTCTCGCCGCCCATTATCGCCGAGTTCGAGGGCCACGGGCGGGAGGGGCACATTCCCGGTGAGGGCGAGGGGACGATCGAACACATCCCCTGGCTGGCTCTCGATGGCGCTCCGGCCGTCTTCTGGACGACCATCACCGACCCCGTATCCGGCGTCGAGACCGCACGGTTCTTCTGGCACACACTGGGGGACACGACACGTCATGTCGTGGACATGGTCAATCTCATCGGCGATGTCTGGGCGGCGGACGTGGCACGAGCCGACATCACGGCGGTGGCGGACGAGGTCGATCTGAATGTTACCGGTATGGGTCGGGTCCTCGTGGGTTACATACATGCGACCGATAAGTCGTCAAACGAGAACGACATCTGGGCCGGTCCTTTTGAGCTGGCGATTCCCGAGCCGTGGGCAGAGTCGCAGCGGATCGCCCACTCGGATACTACGGCCGCGGACGAAGCCGTAGTGTTCCTCTTCCAGGACGGGACCACGGTAACGATGTATGAATCAAGCCTGGTCACGGAGAGAGGCGACAGCCTTGAACTCGTGCTTACACCTGTTGCAGCTTCGGCGGTCGACATCGCCAACATCCGTCCCGATATGGACTTCATCGGGACAGCACGAACGCTGGCGCTCGAGAAGGAGGACGGAACGCCCGTGGACCTCGAAGGACAGGTGACCCTGTCGCTCCACTACCCCGAGTACGACGCGGGACCGCTCGACCAGGGGAAGTTCGGGCTCTTCCAGTGGATCATTGAGACCGACCGATGGATTCTCGAGGGGGCGGCGAACAGTCCGTCGAGCAATACGGTAGGCGCCGTGGCGGATGTGCTCGGCCTCTTCGGTATCTTCTTCTGGAATGGGCTCGATTTCGACGATACCGTGGGACTCTCTGGTGTTATCTCCGAGCCGAACCCGTTCTCACCGAACGGCGACGGTATCTATGATTCCACTACGATCACGTTCTATCTTGGTCGGGAGGCCGACCACGTCAATGTCGAGTTCTACGATCTTTCCGGACGTCTCGCCCGTCAGCTCGTTTGGCATCAGCCGACCGAGTTCACCGGATGGCTCCGGGGAAGCATCGACTGGGACGGGACCGACGAGAACGGCCACGTTGTGCCGTACGGCATCTACGTGATGAGGTTGGAGGCGAAGTTCAAGACGGAGCCGACCTACGAGCGGGTCAACCGTCCAGTCGTTGTCATCAAGTAGCGAGGAATGCCTGACATGAACGGGAAGATATGGGTCTTCTGTACTGTGCTTCTGTTCCTGCCTTTCGTCGCAGAGGCCAACTTCATCGAGATGGAGACGGGCGCGCGCGCGATGGGCATGGGCGGGGCCTTCGTCGCGGTGGCCGATGACGTGACGGCCCTTCACTGGAATCCCGCGGGGCTGGCCTCGCTGGACCGGGTCCAGTTGTTCGGGATGCGTACGAGTGTCTACAGTGTTGAGGGGTTGGCTGAAGATTCGGCCATGGCCGGGTACGGGAACGGCCGGCGGGGCATCGCGGTTGGGTGGATGAGAACGAGCGCAGAGGATCTCTACAGTGAGGACACGCTCCTTCTGGGTTGCGGAGGCCGAACTCCGATCGACCACCTGGCGGTAGGACTGAGCGTCAAACGCTTCGCGATAGATGCGCCCGGTTACGATTACTACAACGATCCATCGTTCGACTCGGGTGGGGACGCCGGATATGCTGTCGATCTCGGCGGGCTCTACCGCAGGAACACTTGGTCCGTCGGCGCCACACTGAGGAATCTCGGCGAGCCGGAGCTTCAACTGATAGAGGCGTCGGAAGCAAGCGATCCCCTCTACATGGAACTCCGCCTTGGCGGGACGTACACCTTCCGTGAAGTCATGCTGATGAGCATCGAGTGGCGGGCTCCGCGCGAGGCGCCCGAGTTCTATGACGAGAAATCATCACTGAACCTGGGAACCGAGGTATGGTTCTATGACGCGTTCGCGCTGCGTGCGGGCATGAACCGCGACAGGGTCACCGCCGGACTCGGCATTAAATCGAAGAACCTTAGACTGGATGTTGCGCTGCTGTCGGAGCGGCGGATAGGCAGCATGTATCGCCTCTCGGCCACGCTTCTGTGGTAAGCGTTCGCAAGGATGATTCTCGAAGGAGCTCCAAGTGACACGTAACGGCAAAACCGGGGTACCGCGTCCGACCGTGCTCATCGTGGTCGCGTGTGTGGCAGCCATCGTAGTTCTCGCCACGCCCGTCGCTGCGGTCACCACGCTCGAGGGCTACTCGGATCTGATGTTGCAGCTGACGAGCGGGAGGGGCGGTGATCCAACCTGGCAGCTCGAGAACCCGAGGCTCTACGCAGAGTTCAGACTCAAGAGCAGCCCGTGGACGGACATCGACACATTTCTCAAGGTGTCGGCCGCGTCGGACCGGTGGGCGGAGGACGTGAAGGAGACGCGTGTCTTCCTGAACGAGGCGCACATGCGTTTCCGCGGGAGCAAGGTTGAGGCGCATCTCTTCACTGGACAGGACCGCTTCTGGCTCAACGAGCCGCTTCTGGCCATTGTCGATCAGGGCGAGGTCAAGCACGACGACTGGGGGGTGAGGGCGCAGGGTGTGCGACTCGATTTCTGGGACGTGTTCGGATTCCACGGTGCGGCTTTCTACAGCGAGCGGAGCGACTATGCCTCCATGGGCTTCGTCGAAATGGCCGACGAGCTGGAGTACTACCCGGGCGCCACGGAGGCAGACACAGTATCGAGCAGCACTGACGACTACCGGGGTTTCAGACTGAACCGTCGCTTTCTGGGTGACAGGGGGCTCCTCGGAACCACCTATGCGCGAAGGGATTTCAGTGAGACTCCTTTCCACGGCAGCTCCGGGAGCTACAGCGAGGTTGTCGCTCTTGATTCCGAGCTGGCTCTGGGAGAGGTCGTCCCGTTCCTCTCGCGCTTCGGCCGCGTCACCTGGGCGGCCGAGTACGGCTACAATAACTCCGGTGGGCTTAACGACTCAGACGATTCCGGTCTTGCCGGCTTCAAGACGGAGATCCGGGATATCCGAGCCGGCCCCATCAGGCTCCTCGCTTCATATGGCGACTACGGAGAGGGCTTCTACGCCGACCGCCTTGCGAGTTGGGATCGGCGCAACCTCAACGGCTACACCAAGTACTACGCGGAGGCGCACTACCGCGTGTCCAGAAAGGCCATCAACCTCAAGTACTGGACCTTCAAGGAAGAGCCGAAGGACTACAGCACTTCCGAATACGGCATGAGACAGGAATGGGGAACCGAGGCCTACGTCGAGTTCGTCAACGGTTTTACGGGGAAGGCGGAGTACAAGGTCTACGAGAACAGGGACGGTATCTGGCCAAACCTCCTGTTCGAGATCACGGGTGAAAACAGGCTGGTCAAGCTGCGCACACAATTTCGTATCAGGGACGTCGATACCATCTACGAGGTTTCTGCGTACGGCTTCGAGGCGAACGTCAACCTGAGCGACGACTGGAAATTCTATACGCGCGTGATGAACGTGAGTGAACCCACGGAATCCCGACAGACGGCCTTCGCCCAGGTCAGGTATCTGGGTTGGTCGGGCGCCGAGTTCTTTGTCGAGTACGGCAACCCGGATCACAGCAATGAGCTTGTGAACGACGGGGATTTCGTCAGCCACGGTTCCAGCACGGTCATGGAGAAGGTCTTCAAGGCCTTCATAAGAATCTACTACTAGAGGCAAGCGCTCAAGACGGAGATTGTGACATGAGAAAGAGCCATCTGATGTTGGTACTGGTTCTGATCACGGCGGTGATGGCGTCACCGGCACGAGCCGGGTTCTCCAAGGTGGATGCCGGGATCGAATTCACCTACAGCGACCCGTATGCCGCGAGTGTGAGCCTGGCCGGCATATTCAACAACTGGAATCTGAACGCTGATCCGATGACGGCGGACGAAGAAGGTGTGTGGAGCGTGGTCATCGATCTGGCGCCCGGAGTCTACGAGTACAAGTTCGTTCTGAACGGCTCGCAGTGGGTGGCGGATCCGGACAATCCCAAGACCGCAGGTGACTACGGCAACTCGGAGCTCACGATCGGGGAGGACGGAGATCCGGTCGTGGCGACTGTTGCCGCGCCCATCTCCAACACCGCCGTGAACTCGCGCGTGAGGTTGAACGGCTGGTATCGCGCGACCTACGACACAGAGAGCGATCTTCCAAGCGACCCAAGATGGAGACTCACGCGGCCTCAGCACGAGGTCTTCGTCTCGGTCAATCCGACGGTGACTTCGAAGGTCACGGGGGGAGCGACCGTGAGACTTGCCACCGGCACGGGTGATATCAAGGAGATCCATGCCGATCTCTACTGCGGCAACGTCAGGCTCGAGGGCGGACCGTTCACTGTGACCGGGTTCTACAATGAGGAGCGCGTGCAGTTCGATAATCCTCTTGAGACCGTCGGTCACACGGATCTCACCGGAACGATTGCTGAGGAGCACATTCCGTACGGCCGTGGGGCTCAAGGAGTCCTTCTCGAGAGCGATTCCTGGGGCGTGGATCTGGTGGCCGTCTATGCCAACGCCTACGACTACGATACCTACAACGACCCATCCATATACGACAACACCGACACCGATCTGGTCGGCCTCAGACTCAAGCGGCCTCTCGGGCCGGTCGGGCTCGGAGCGACGTACGTGTCGTTCAAGGACGGCTGGTGGATAGACTGGACGGGCAACAACTACAGTCCACATCTTCAGGAATTCATCGACGAGATCGGGTCGTCAAGCGACTGGTTCGAGCTCTCGAATGAAGAGCGCTGCATCGGAGTCGATCTCGATTGGCAGGTTCACGAGACGCTCCTCGGCCTGCGGGCGGAGTACGCGAGCTACAGGTATGCGAGCATCTGGGACATGGGAAACAATGAAAAGGTGGATGGGGATGAGTATGGTGACGGTGTCATCGACGTAGAGGCCGGCGTGATGACGGGGTCGCTCATCAAGCTGGAGCTTGAATCGAGGCCGCTTGAATCCCTGCGTCTGGATCTGGAGATAGGACGAACGAGCATGGACGGGATGGATCCGGGCGAGGAGTACGTCGCCTTCGGTTCTCCTGTCTGGGCGGGGGATGCTCTCCGCCAGTATACGGAGATTCGTCCCGATGATTCGCCGTTCTCCGCAAACGTCTACGACGCGCTTCCCGAGCGGAACGACTGGCTCTGCGAGCTGGAAGCAGACCTCACCTTCGGGATCTTCGAGTTTCTGCTCGAGTACGACCGCGCGACGTACGATTGGGCGTACGCGCCCGACTCGACCGATGTCTCCCTCTCCTGGGAGGGGACGGTATCGAGGATGGCCCCCCGCTTCCGTGCCAACATCAGCGAGGACAGGTTCTGGGTCGAGTTCGAGGCCGAGTCGATGAGCTACGATCTGGACGACGGGCTGTGGGACGCCTACGACACGATGGAGATCGACTTCCGCGCCTGGTTCTCGTTCGCCGAGGACTGGGGGATCTTGCTGGACGCGAGGCAGATGACATACAAGGATGTGCCGGACACCTCCGGCGCTGGTTCGGATGAGTCGTTCTTCCAGCCATACCTGGCCGTCGTCTACAGTCCGCGCAAGAACATCGAGTTGAGGCTCGGCTACGGAGTGAATCCTCGGGGCTATGTCGACGTGCCCGTCGAGGGCCGCGCCAACGGCCGTGAGCGATGGCGTTCGGACTATCTCTGGAATCACAGTGCGGCCGACGTTCTCGACGCGGAGCAGGCACTCGTGGATGCCAGGACGATCGGCCTCATGGCCGTCATCTCGTTCTAGGGGAGGTGGAGGCGATGAGCATCAATGCTGTGAAAAGAGCTCGACTCGCGGTCCCCGTGCTTCTGATAGCCTTGGGGCTTGTGCTTTCTTCCTGCGCCGGCGTCCTGAGTGTGATAGAGGACAGGCTCCCGGCGCCGCACGAAGTTCAGGGAGGGTTCTCGTTCAACTACTACGCGCCCTCGGCGCGACAGGTTACGCTGGCCGGCAACTTCAACAACTGGGGTGGGACGGAAGGTGGGGGGCGCTACGATCCGGTGATCGATCCAATGTCCGACCCCGACGGTGACGGGATATGGAACATCGTCGTGCCGCTTCCTCCGGGCCGGTATCAGTACAAGTTCGTGATCGACGGCGGGCTTCGGTGGGAGCAGGATCCGAACAATCCCGATGTGGCCTACGAGGGTGGATTCGAGAACTCCATCGTCGTTGTCCCACCATCCATCCGGTACGACCCCGAGCGTGTGACTGGAACCGTGATCAGCGGTGAGGGCGCCGCTGCGTCGTCGGCCGAGGTCACTCGCGAGAGCTCCGCTCAAGCCACCGAGGTCTCGTTCGAACTCGATATGCCGGATGCGGGTGAGGTCTTCGTGGCCGGTGCGTTCAACGGCTGGGACGCGAACGCCGACCCGATGGCTCTGGGTGACGACGGCCTCTGGCGCGCGACGCTCGAGATCAAACCAGGCACCTAC
>JAUWBY010000194.1 GCA_030609605.1 Candidatus Eiseniibacteriota bacterium | reverse complement strand
GTTTATCAGAATGCCGACCGCGGCCATGTTCACGATGAGCGACGTGCCCCCGTAGCTCACGAACGGGAGCGGCAGGCCGGTCGTCGGTATGGTCGCGGTAACGACTCCGATGTTGATCGCTGCGTAGATCACGATCATCATCGTGAGTCCGGCGGCCAGAATGGACCCGTAGAGATCCTGTGATCTGGCGGCGATCTTCAGTCCACGCACCATCAGGAACACAAAGAGACCGACAAGAACCAGTGTTCCGACGAGTCCGAGCTCCTCACCCCATATCGAGAACGCAAAGTCCGTATATGAATCCGGGATGAACGCTCTCTGGAGACTCCCCCCGATCCCCCGCCCGATGATCCCACCTGAGCCCAGGGCGATCAGCGACTGGTAGACTTGATAGGCTGGTCCCTGTGTATTCACTCCCGTGAGTGACAGATCGTAAGTTGACTGCCAGATGTCGACACGCTCGGCGATCCTGGGTACGATCTTGTATGCCAAGAATCCCAACGGAGCGGCCGCCAGTCCGAGTGCCGAGATGTGTGACACCTTGGCGCCTCCGAGGAAAAGCATCGTCAACGCGAGGACCAGAATGGCGAGAGCGCTTCCGTAGTCCTGCTGTCCGGCGATCAGAGCCACCGTGAGCACGACCAGGACGAGCCGCGGAGCGAGTCCGTGTGCGAAGCTGCCAAGATCCTTCTGTCTGCGATCAAGCACATCAGCGAGGTAGAGGACGAGAATGAGCTTCGCCACCTCGCTCGTCTGAATGCTCATGAACGTCGACGTCGCTCCCCTGATGGTCTTGCCTGAGGTGAGCGTCAGTACGAGCAGCAACAGTGAGATCAACATCGCCTGTCTCGCGGATCTCCGATACCTCTTGTAGTCGATGGAGGCGAATGCACCCATGACAGCGAATCCGAGCAGGAGCCTCAGAGTCTGTCGCTGCACCATGACGTTCTCTCCCCCGAGCTTGATGCTCGAGAAGTGGATACTGGCCGTGTAGACGGTCATGGTGCCGACCAGGACGAGCAGAAGCACTGTCCAGATGAGAGGTCTGTCGTATCTGACCACTCCTCTCACGCTGTGCCCTCCTTCCCGTCCAGCGCCCCAGCAGTATTCTTGAGCCGCGCTACTTCATGTTTGAATCTGCGGCCTCGATCCTCGAAGTCTTCGAACATGTCGAAGCTCGCGCAGGCCGGTGACAGAAGGATGACGTCTCCCCGTTCGGCCATCGTTCTGGCCAGCTCGAGCGCGTCTCTGAGCGACTCCACGAGCCTGACGGGCACCGCACCCTCGAGCGCTGCCGCCATCTTGGCTGCGGCCTCTCCAATGAAGATGGCATCCCTTACACTGCGGGCTGCTGGTTCCTTCAACAGCTCGAAGCGTGAATCCTTGTCTCTGCCTCCCCCTATCCAGATGATCGGGGCGTCGAAGCTCATGAGGGCGTACTTGACGGAGTCGACATTGGTTGCCTTCGAGTCGTTCACATAGCGCACGCCATCTATCTCTGCCACGTCTTCAAGCCGATGCTCCAGAGATCTGAACGTTCTGAGCACGTCCGAGGCATCCACGAAATCGATATCGACCAGGAGCGCCGCAGCCAGCGCCGCCAGCGAATTCCAGAGGTTGTGTGGCCCAGGAAGGCCGAGTTCGCTCACGGGCATGATTTCAATCTCACCACCACCGATCTGCGACACTATCTGTCCATCCCGCACGAAGACGCCGCCATCTACTTCTCTGAACCTGCTCACGGGAACAACAAGCCCCGGTATCTCGCCTGCCCCGGCCTCAAGAAGCTTATCGTCGACGTTCAGAACAGCGTAGTCGCTGGACGTCTGGTTCTCGAAGATCCTGAACTTCGCGGCAACGTAGTCCCGGTACGAGGCGTACCGGTCAAGGTGGTCCCGCGTGATATTGAGAAGAACGCCGACGTCCGGCCGAAAGGTCTCGATCGTATCCAGTTGAAAACTCGACACTTCCGCGACCACGAGCCCGTCGGGCGGCAGATCTGCTATCTCTCCTGAGATCGCCGTACCGATGTTCCCACCGACAGCAACGCGGCGGCCTGAGCTCTTCACGAGCTCCCCGATGAGAGCTGTCGTTGTCGTCTTTCCGTTCGTTCCCGTCACTGCCACCCACTTCGTATCTGAGCATGAATACGCAAGCTCGAGTTCTCCGATTACGGTAACGCCGCGTTCGCGCGCCTCAGACAAGAGAGGAACCGTGAGCGGCACACCGGGACTTGCGACCACCAGATCGATGCCTTTCATGAGTCCCCGCGGATGCTCGCCAAGCACGAGTTCAACTCCTCTCGCGCGCCAGTCCGCGGAGAAATGATCGAGCTCGGCCTCGCATCTGCGATCGGCCGCCACCACCCTGCTTCCCGAGCGCAGGAGCAGATCGACGGCTGCTCTTCCGCTTCTCGCCAAGCCGACCACGAGCACTCTCTTCCCTGCCAGCTCTCGCTGTACCCGAGTTACCAAGGAGTACCGACCTCCTCCCGCTTCGCTCTTTGCCTCCCCACCAACCGGTCTTCATGAAGTCACGCTACGCTTCCCGGTTCGAGTCCTGCATCCGATTCTGCGGCTCCTCCTCCCGAGAGGCTCCGCGGCTCCCGTCACTGAAGCTTCAGCGTCGAGAGTGAGAGGAGCGCGAAGAGCGCCCCAACGATCCAGAATCGAACGACTATCTTGCTCTCCGCCCACCCCAGTTTCTGGAAATGGTGGTGGAGAGGAGCCATAAGGAATACCCGTTTGCCTCGCATCCTGTATGAGACAACCTGGATGATGACCGAAGCCGCGACCATGACGAACAGCCCGCCGACAATCAGCAGCCACATCTCCTTCTTGATGAGAATCGCCAGTGTTCCGAGCACACCGCCGACAGCCAGCGATCCTGTGTCACCCATGAAAATCTCGGCGGGGTGCGCGTTGAACCACAGGAATCCAAGCCCGGCGCCTATGAGCGCGGAGCAGAAGACCGTCAGCTCCCCGGCTCCGGATATGTACGGAATGTTCAGGTAATCGCTGAACCTGACGTGCCCCGTGACGTAGCTCATGGCGGCGAACGCGAGCGCACAGAAAACCACCAAGCCTATCGCGAGACCGTCCAGACCGTCCGTCAGATTCACCGCGTTGGAGCTGGCGGTGATGACGATCATCGCGAAAAGTACGTAGGCCGGGCCGAGCGACAGGAACGCATCCTTGAGGAAGGGGACCTCGATATCGGCCGGGTTCGAGATGAATTCGCTGCGATAGATGAACAGTCCGATGACGAGTCCCAGCAGGAGCTGTCCCGCAAGCTTGTAGCGCGCGACCAGCCCCTTCCTGCGTTTCTTGACCACCTTGAGGTAGTCGTCGGTGAAACCAACGATCCCAAGCCAGATCATGGCCATCACCATGAGCCAGATGAACTCGTTGTCGAGGCGCGCCCAGAGAAGCGTGGGAACGATGGTCGCGACGAGAATGAGAAGTCCGCCCATCGTCGGTGTGCCGGCCTTGTCAACGTGTGACTCCGGGGCGTATTCGCGCACACCATCGGTGAGCCGACGGCGCTTGAGCATACGGATAAAGAAGGGGCCAAGGAGGAAGCTTATGAGCAGGGCTGTCATGGCCGCGTACGCCGAACGGAAGGTGATGTATCGGAAGACATTGAAGGCAGATATGTAGTCCCTCAAGGGGTACAACCAGTGATACAACATGTCAGCCCTTTTCCGATAGGGAACCAAGTGGTTCCGCCGGCTAGGAGACGGGCGTCTCCCCCACCAGCAACTCAACCACTTCCTCCATGCGCATTCCGCGCGACCCCTTCACCAGCAGGACGCCGTCCGGTGCAAGATCTCTATCGAGATCCCGTACCAGCACCGTTTTGTCTCTATACGTTCTCACCCGATCGGGTGGCATTCCGCCGTCCGTCGCTCCGTCCCGAAGAGCTTCGACCTCGCTCCCGTAGAGATAGAGCCTTTCCACGCCAAGCTCTGCCGCTGCGATCCCGGCCTCACGATGGACCTTCTCGCTCCTCTCGCCCATCTCCAGCATGTCGCCTATCGCTGCGGCCGTAGATCTCCCGCGTCCTACGGACACGAGGGTCTCGAGTGCGGCGCGGAGCGATCCAGGATTGCAGTTGTATGCGTCGTTGATGACTGTTCTTCCTCCGACGGTCAGGACGGCCATCCTCATCGGACTCGGTTCGAAGCCCGACAGCGCGTGCGCCGCCTCGCCCGCGGAAACACCGAGAACCGCACCTGTGGCTATGGCAGCCAAGGCGTTCATCACGTTGTGCCGCCCCGGAACCGGGAGTTCGACTGTCCTGGACGCGTCCACGATGTCGCTCTTCTCGACCCGAAAACACACGCCGGACTCACTCGCCTCTATCCCGACGGCTCTTACGTCGGCGCCCTCAGACAGGCCGAACGTTGCCACGTTTGCCGGAGCTCGTCCGACCTGCGACATGACGCGAGGATCATCGGCGTTCAAGATGGCGTTTCCGCCTCGGTCGAGAACGTCCAGAAGTTCTCCCTTCGCCTTCGCTACCGTTTCTATGTCGTGCATCGTTTCGATGTGTGCCTCAGAAACATTCGTTATTACGCCCACCAGTGGTTTCACCGCCGCCCCGAGCCGCGCTATCTCGCCCGGATGGTTCATGCCGATCTCGACGAC
>JAUWBY010000271.1 GCA_030609605.1 Candidatus Eiseniibacteriota bacterium | reverse complement strand
CCCCCCATGTAGCCGGAGACCGCCGAGACCACACCCTTCTTGCCCGCAAAGAGATGCTCCACACCCCAGAAACACCCGCCGGCGAAGTGGGCGCGTGCTGTGTCGACGCCCTTCTTGGAGTACTCGTTGTATTCCCCGCTGAAAGGCGCTTCGGTCCCCTTGCTGACAATCACTGCCTCTTCCTCGGGTGTGAGTTCGCGGTGCTCCTTACTGCCCATGTCCATCTCCTGTTCCCCCCAGGCGAGTGCGAAGACAAGCGACACGGCAAGCAGGGTGATTATCGCAATTCGACGTCGCATGGTCCACTCCAAGCTGAGACCAGTCTCTATCCACGCCATTTGGACGCGCCGGCGCTTCCCGCGATTCGCGGCCGACTTCGAGAAAACACCCTATCCTTGCCCTTGAGTGCACTTTGCTCCTTGATATCAGATGAAACTGGTGCTACTATGCGTTGGACGCGGACTGAATGCTGGCCGAGGTTGATGGTTGGGAGACTACGGTCTCCATTCTACTCACGCGGGAAGGAGGTGCATGTCTGGGACTAGCAGCGGCACGGATCGTGATCGCCCCGCACTTCACCCTTAACTCACCCACAAGGAAGGAGTTCCCCATGAAATCGGCACTGTTACTGACCGTCCTCGCCTTTCTCCTCGCTGTCTGCACGGTCGGCCTCGCTGATCCTGTGGAGGCGATGATCGACGGTTCCCCCGGCATCGCGGAATCGACCGATCTCCCAGGAAAGACTGAGCAGGGAGCAGACGGCAGAACTATCGACGTCGTTGGGGACGCATCGATCTCCGGCTCAGCTGACGCCCGCGCAAAGGGCAACTCCTATCGGATCGATGTCAACGTGACGCTGGACGAGGCGGAGTTCTGGCTCAACTTCACCACCACGCAGGTCCTGACCTACTACGTCTTCGTGTCACCCGTGGAGTTCGGTATATACACGGAGGTCTACAGAGACACGGAGGTGGTCAGCGGCACCGGTGCCGGCTGGTATTCGACAGGGAGCATTTCCGTGTCCTTGTCTGCGGGCAACCACTACATCATCGCGGTCTCCTGGGACGGTTCCCTAACCTACTACTACGACATAGGCGATTCGCAGGATACCTCCTTCGGCGCCTACGTGCATGGCTATGCCGTCGGGGAAGACCCTCTTCCTGCGAGCTTTGAAAGCCTGATCAACGACCAGGCGATCTACTACCAGCGGCTGATGACTACCACCACGACCGCTGTCGAAGAGTCCACTTGGGGAGGGATCAAGGCCCTCTATAGGTAACGCGCGAGCGCAACCTCAAGGTTGCCTTCGCCAACGACAGCTGCGTCCGTATGGACTCACGGACGGTGGATCGCCGACCGCCGACCCTCGGAACTCATAGTATCCGGCGAGTCACTTGCACAGAACCCCGCCCTTTCGGACGGGGTTCTATGCAAGTGGCGTCCCTGAAGGTGTGCAGTTCGAATCAGCTGCTGAGCTGGCTGACAAGTGTTGATGAGCTGAGGAGTGGGATCGAGCCAGCACAGACAAGGGGATCCAGAGGCCAAATCTAGCTGTACATCAACCCTTGCGTCTTATCCCCACTCGTGTTCGAATCAGGATATGCTCGACTGTACCCGAGCGTCCTGTCGCAACGCATGCGCTAGTTGACACCCTCGCTCTTTCCCACTAAGTTGTACTCTGAAGGTCACTCCACAGACCAGTGATGAGGTACGCCAAGTGAGCAGCCAAGCGCCTCCTGCCAGTTTTCAGGAGCTCCTAGACAGGTTCCAGGAAGGCCTCAGCGACCATGGCATCTGCAGCGCTGAGGACTACGCGCAGCTCCGTGCTGCCCACCGATACTACCCTCGTTCCAACGACCTTCTTGAACTTGAGTTGGCCTTTGTGGAGGGAGCGGCGAGCATCTCCGCGGAATACGGGAAGTCCGGAGAGCAACTGCACGGGCTGGCCATGGCTATCGACAGGTCGGAGAGATTCGTCTCGCGCAGTCAACGAAACCGCGCTCTCGTCTTCTCGGAAAGGACGTTCCTTCTAACCCCTCCGGTCGAATCCGTGGAATGGAGCCACGGTCACGCAGGTCCTCAGTTCATCCTCGATGAGGGACCGAATCTCACAGGCGTAGTGGACTGCATGTTCCGCTTCCCTCCGGAGGTCTCGAGAGGTTTCTTCGTACCGATTCCCAAATCCGTTCGGGTATTGAATCCGAAGGTGATGGCTGAGCGCTACGAGAAGAACCTCGTCGATGAGACGATGCGTATTGCGAAAGCACAGAGCAAGTCGGCCGCATTGCTCGGCACGCTTGGTCGACGTGAGGAAGAGCACGACTACTCGTACGAGGAGCTGCTGATCGGATCTCCTGAGGACGAGGGGGAACCCGAGTCGGCTCTGATAGAGGCCGAATCCGCGGCGCTTCTCTCAAGCAATCTCGAGGGGCAACTCTTCAGCTTGAGCTCCGAGGGGCGGTCTATCGGCACGGACTCGCGTTTGCTCAAAACCGGCATTCTCCTGCCGTCTCTTGCCTCAGCCGATCCGGCAGATGTGATGAGAGTGCGAGAGGACTACTCCGACGCCTTCAGCGGGTTCCAGCACGCGTTGGTGAGACTGGCTTCAGAAAGCCGGGCTCAGGCCGACGAGAGTAGGCTGATCGATCTCTACGGGGAGATCGATGCCGAAGTTGACAGGCTAGATCGGCTGTTCCGCAGGATTGAGAGGAAGCGACGGAGTCTCGGAATCGTGTTCGGGACGATGAGTATCGTGTTCTTCCTCGCGATTGAGAACGAGAGTGTCCGAAACTACCTTCTAGGCCTACTGGGAGCTGGAAGTCATCACTTCCTTGTCAGCTTCTTGGACATCCGGGACACAAAGACTGAACTATGCGAAGACCCGTTCTATTTCCCACTGAAGTTGTCGGAGGAGCTAGCTGGCATAGCATAGCATAGCGCCCGCACGAGTCGTGGCAGGACGGGCGAACGCAGGACATCACAGGCGTCTTGAGAGCGGGCATGGAAACTGGTATGCTATGTGCTCGCAGTGTGCGTGGGACTACCACTGGTGGTGGGCACTGCTCAGGAGGGGACTTGTCTAGAGCTGAGGCAACAAGAACGGAGATTGAGACTGTGGAATCCCGCCAGCTGGCAGGTGTGGACTGGCGGACCGCACATCTGCTACGGCATGGCGATGCTCGCGACCTTGGCTGGATCGAAGACCAATCCGTACACCTGGTTGTCACTTCCCCCCCATACTGGACCTTGAAGGAATACAACGAGCACCCAGATCAGATGGGCGCCATTGGCGATTACGAAGGGTTCATGGACGAACTCGACAAGGTGTGGAAGCACTGCTATCGGGTGCTCGTACCCGGCGGACGTGTGGTTTGCGTCGTGGGGGACGTCTGCATTGCCAGAAGGAAGAACAACGGAC
>JAUWBY010000314.1 GCA_030609605.1 Candidatus Eiseniibacteriota bacterium | reverse complement strand
GGGAGTGACACGCTACCTTGATGAAGCGGCGGAGCCGGGCGTCGACTACCACTACGGCGTCGCGGCCTTCGACGGTACCAGCTACTCTGAGCGGGTGTCGTTCGGTCCGGTGGCCGGACGCGCGAACTTCTTCCAGTTCTCGCGGATGTCCGTGCTTGTGCTCATGCTCGTCTTCTTCGGCATGGTGCTCGTGTTCACGAAGCTGGCTGAGCGCGGGGCCGAGCTGTTCGTCCGACGCATTCCGGGGCTGAACGCCATCGAGGAGGCTGTCGGGCGCGCGACCGAGATGGGCAGACCAGTCCTCTACGTGCCCGGCATCGGTGAGATCGACAACATCATGACCATCGCCAGTCTGACCATTCTCTCGCACGTGGCCAAGATAACGGCCAGGTACGAGACGCCTCTCATCGTACCGACGGCGCGCGCCGTGGTGATGTCCGCCGCGGAGGAGGTCGTCAAGGAGGCGCACGCGGCGGTAGGGAAGCCTGACGGCTACAACCCCGACAACATCCGCTACCTGTCCGACGCGCAGTTTGCGTTCGCGGGCGCGGTCAACGGCATCATGCTGCGGGAGAAGCCCGCGGCCAATCTCTACATGGGCGCTTTCTGGGCGGAGTCGTTGCTTCTGGCGGAGACCGGTTTCGAGGCCGGAGCGATCCAGGTGGCCGGCACGGCGATGGTCTCCCAGCTTCCCTTCTTCGTCACGGCGTGCGATTTTACGCTGATGGGCGAGGAGCTCTACGCTGCGAGCGCCTATCTCTCCAGAGAGCCGAAACTCCTTGGGGGACTCAAGGGCTCCGATTGGATGAAGGTCGTGAGCATAGTTCTTATGGTGGCGGGCATCGTCGCACACGTTATCGGTCTTGAGTCGTTCGTTGCTTGGTTCCAAACTCAGTAGTCGGAGTCGAAATTCATGAGACGTGAGATACCACTTGCCATAACGTTCCTCATCGGCATGTTCATGCTCATCGACTTTTTCGTACCGCATCATGCGGTCAGCTCGGCGGCAGCAGAGATGAAGCAGTGGGGGACGATCGTGATAGCCGCATCGATCCTTCTCGGTGTCGGGAATCTCATTCGCGTCCACTACAAGAAGATAAGTCGCAAGCAGGAAGGCTGGGGCTACAGCATCGTCACGCTGTCGGTGATGGCGATCATGCTCTTTTTCGGCGGTCCCTGGGGCACGATCCAGGAGGGGTCGGCCTTCAACTGGATGTTCCTCAATGTGCAAGTGCCGCTGCAGAGCACGATGTTCTCGCTTCTGGCATTCTTCATCGCTTCTGCTGCCTATCGCGCCTTCAGGCTGCGTTCGGTCGAGGCTGGGATGCTGCTCATTTCTGCCATCATCGTCATGTTGGGGCGTGTTCCGCTTGGCCAGCTCCTGACTAAGGGGCTGCCTGAGCAGGCGACGCTGCCGTGGCTGACAGAGACGATCATGGCCTATCCGAACATGGCGGCCTTTCGCGGGATCCTGATGGGCGCCGCGCTCGGTGTAATGGCCATGGGGCTTCGTATTATCCTGGGGATCGAGCGTTCCTATCTCGGTGGAGACAAATAGCCGATGGCCAAGGGATTCGACATCAGAAACATAGATCGTAGGTTCATCTTCGTGCTGGTTCTGGCGGCAGTCGTCTGGCCACTGCTTCACCCGCTCAAGCTGCCGATGGATGTGTCACCTCCCGTGCAGGTTCTATACGATGCGATCGAGGCGGTGCCCGAGGGATCGATCGTCATGCTGGCGGCTGACTACAGCCCCGACACGATGCCTGAGCTTCAACCGATGGCGGAGACGTTCATCAGGCATGCGTTTCGCAGGGATCTGAGGATCGTCGTTGCGTGTCTGTGGCCGGCGTCGCCACCGTTGGTGGAGCAGGCGCTGGGACCGCTGGCCGAGGAGTTCGGCAAGGAATACGGCACAGACTACGTGAACCTTGGCTATATGGCGGGTGGCATAGTTACTCTGCTTGGTATGGGAGCGAGTATTCCCGAGACTTTCCCGGCGGACTACGGCGGGACGCCGGTCGACGAGATCCCGTTGATGGTGGAGGTTGAGAATTTCGACGATATCGCGTTTGTCATGGAAGTCTCGGCTGGGACTCCGGGCACCCGTGAGTGGGTTCAGCAGGTCCAGAGCAGATTTCGTGTGACTCTCGGTTCCGGAACGACGGCAGTCGGGGCGCCGAATTTCTATCCGTACATCCAGAGCGGGCAGCTGACCGGTCTTCTCGGTGGCCTGAAGGGCGCCGCAGAGTACGAGCTCCTCGTCGGCGTACCAGGTGATGCGACATCCGGCATGGACGCGCAGTCGGTCGTTCACGCGCTGATCGTGTTCTTCATAATACTTGGAAACGTTGTCTACTTCATCTCGCGACGCTCGGAGAAGAAGTCGGCACAGGACGTTTGAGTGAGGAAACCATGAGCTGGCTGGACATGCTGTTCAACGGGCCGCCGGGAACGCCACCCTCCGTGGTCTGGGGCTATTGGATCGCCGCCATACTGACCATCTGTATCTACAGTTTTCTCTACAAGGACAACCCGCTCTACAAATTCGCCGAGAGCCTGTTCGTGGGCGTCGGGGCCGCGTACTGGCTCGCGCTCCTCTACCACGAGACCCTCGTGCCCAAGCTGATCACTCCACTTTTTCCGGGGGAGAGTGGGGATCCGGTTCAGTGGATTCGCATCTTCCCGGGAATCCTCGCCATCTTCATGCTGCTCCGTTTCTTC
>JAUWBY010000290.1 GCA_030609605.1 Candidatus Eiseniibacteriota bacterium | reverse complement strand
GGAACTTCATCACATCACGGACCATCGATGTGCTGTTCACGGAGAGCCTCGTCAAGCGAGTGGCCTTCCGTGGGCAGGCCTCGGGCACGTATTCCTTCCCGCCGGAAGGGTTGGCGCCAGTCGAGCCGGGGGCGCCCGCAGACTCCGATACGTTGATCGGGCCCCCGGCGCCCGCCGCTCCGATCACGTTCGACACCGTCGCTTACCAGAGCAACGAGATCAACTACTACGTCGCCCGCAACCGGATCGTCCTGACCGGAGCGGCACGGATCGACCACCAGACCACCGTCCTTTTGGCCGAGGACATCATCTTCGACCCGGACGAGCAGATCCTGGAGGCGTCCGGGAACCCTGACCTCCGCGAGAAGGAGGACAGGCTGGTAGGTGCGCACCTGAGCTATGACCTTGAGGGGAAGACCGGGACCATCGACGGCGGAGTTACGACGTTCGAGGACGGTCTCTACTATGGCGACCACATCGTCCGGGAGCAAGACGGTGCACTCAAGGTGAGCCACGGGACCTACACGACCTGCTCCGACCCCAACCCTCATTACCGCCTGGTGTCGCACAGGATGAAGATCTACATGGACGACAAGGTCGTCGCGAAGCCCATCATTCTCTACATCGGTGAGATCCCGGTGCTTGCGCTGCCGTTCTATGTCTTCCCCATCAGGAAGGAGCGTCACTCCGGCTTCCTGCTTCCCCAGCTCGAACTCGGGATCACGGAGGGCGAAGGCAAGTTCGTGCGGAACTTCGGGTACTACTGGGCGCCGAGCGACTACTGGGATCTGTCGGGTTGGGCCGACTACTACGAGCAGACGAAGTGGATCGTGAACCTGGAGGGCCGCTACAAGATCCGGTACTCGCTGTCCGGCTCCGTGAGATCCTCGTTCATGCAGGAGCTACTCTTGGACAAGCGCCGGTGGGATCTCAGGATCGACCACCGTCAGGAGATGGGACGGCATTGGACGGCCGGGATCTCGGGCGATTTCAGGAGCGATGAGTTCTACGCCAGCGATGCCAACCAGTCCATTCAGGAGAGCGTGAACAGAAGTCTGCACTCCCAGTTCTGGGTGCGGGGGCGCTGGAGCAGTCTCTCAACGGGTATCACCCTGGACCGCCAGGAGCAGCTGGACGCGGGAATCGTATCTGAATTCCTCCCCAAGGTTGAGCTTACGGCTTCCCAGCGGCCGCTGGTTGAGACTGAGGCCGGGGACAGCGGGCTGAAGGAATGGTTGAGCCGCGTCTCCTATAGCTGGAAAGCCAGGGCCGTGAACGACAGGGACCGATCGGCGGACGAGACTGATATCAAGCAGGGCGTCGGCATAAGCGGTGGGCTGCGGGGGTCGAGCAAGATAATGGGGTGGCTGAGCATCTCACCTCGCTTCAACGCGCAGCAGAACTGGTACGATCGTGACAGGGAGGGTAATCGTTTCCCATCACGGCTCACCTACGATGCGAGTGTGTCGGCCCGGACGACTATCTATGGGACCTTCTTCCCGGAGGTAGGACCATTGCAGGGTGTCCGGCATATCATCGAGCCGTCCCTTTCGTACACGTGGAAACCCGATCTGTCGCAGTACTTCGATGATGACGGGAGCGATCGTTTCTACAGTTTCTCCGGATTCGGTGCGACTCCTCGTTCGAAGGAATCCGTTGGCGTGTCTCTTGTGAACAAGATCCAGCTCAAGGTCCGTGGGGGAGACAAGACACGCAGAATTGATGATCTCCTCCGGTTCACAATGTCGAGCTCCTACGATTTCGAGGAGGATGACCTGCGCTGGGCAGATGTGACGTCTCGTGTGGATTTCAAGCCTTGGCACGCATCATCAGTGCGAATCAACATGCGGCACGATGCCTACGACTGGGAGATGGAGCGCGCCGATCTGACAGTGGCGCTGAATCTCACCGGACAGGGTCGCGTCACGCTGGACGAATCCTGGGAAGACCGCATTGCGGGCAGAACCGGCTCTCCCGCCGACGAGCTCAGGCGCGAACTGACACAGCGGTCGATGAGCGATAGGGTCGGGACGAAACCATGGGATGCGTCAACGACCTTCCGCTACTCGCGGGGGAGTGATCCCGCAGACGCCACATACTGGCTTGATCTGAAGCTCGCGCTCTCGCTGACCGCCAATTGGCGTGTGAACTACAAGATCCACTACGATCTCTCCGGCGAGGAGGTGGCGAGCCAGGAGTACGCCGTCTATCGTGATATGCATTGCTGGGAGGCGCGCTTCGTGTCGCGCTACTACAACGATGAGTGGGAGTGCTACTTCCGCATCAGCATCAAAGCCCTGCCCGAGATTCAGGGAGAGGCTGGGAGCAAGCATCTGAATAGAACTATCAGATAGGCAAGTAGAGGGGGGTGCGAGGGGGTCTAGAGATGCCTTGGCAGTGCTATTGCCGGATAGAGACAACTATGATGCAGACAAGGAACCGGCGTGGCCATGAACGGGTTTTCCCAGTTTTAGGGGCAATTGCTATTGACAAGAATTGGCGTCTGGTGTAGCTTGTCCAAAAAGTTGGGGTGTTGGCGAATCGACGACGTCAAGATTGACAGGCCGCAGGAAGGGAGCAGAGATGAACAAGGCAGAGCTGATCGAGAAGCTGGCAAACAGGAATGGGCTTTCGAACAAGGCCGCCAAGGACATTCTGGACTCGCTGTTTGGCATCGCCGGCGGAATCATCTCCGAAGAGCTCAAGGGTCATAACAAAATACAGATCACGGGCTTTGGTACTTTCAGCGCGGACCATCGCGATGCGAGAGACTGGAGAATCCCGGGTACGGACAGGACGAAGCACGTCGAGGCTCATTACTACCCGAAGTTCAAGGCCGGCAAGTCGCTGAAGGATTATGTGAAGTAGTTTCCGGCTGACGGCAGGGTATTCGGGGCAGGGGGTTCATTCGACCCCCTGCCCCTTCCTATGTCTGCGCTGCGGTCCGTCACTTGGGAATGGCATTGACAGCAATGCTCAGGATGGAGCAGGATGGGTTCTGAGGTGAACTTGGTACCAGAACGTGGATCTGGAGGCTACGATGGGTGAGTTCACAAGTCTGATAGACCTTCTGGTGGCGCTTCTGAGGCTGTTTGGTCT
>JAUWBY010000359.1 GCA_030609605.1 Candidatus Eiseniibacteriota bacterium | reverse complement strand
ACCCCCGCGCTGCCGAGCTATGCCCTCATCTCTTGACTTGACCTCAAAGCGCGTCTATGTTGACCGAAAGGACGAGAATCGTCTAGCTCGTCTAGTCCGGTGCTGAGAGTGCAATCAGAATTGGCGCCCCTGCTTCGCACTCTGCAAGCGGGAGTTCTACCGTTGAGGAGGTTGCCAGATGGACGAACCCTTGACCGACACAAGAGAGAGGATCATCGCAACGGCCCAAGCGCTATTCGGGCGCTTCGGTCTGAAGAAAACGACTCTCGACGAGATCATCCGCCGGGCCAACATCGCCAAGGGCACTTTCTACAAGTACTTCTCCAACAAGGAGGTGCTCTTCATGGAGGTTGTGACGCGTGAAAGCGCGACGCTGACAGCTCTCATCCGGGAGGCCGTTCGCGAAGCCCCCACCCCCCAGGACAAGATGACGGCCTACCTCAAAGTCAGAGTTCGTGCCGTAGCCAAGCTCGCCAACCTCTACGAAGTGACGAGGGAGACTGTCAGCGAGTACTGGCCCCGATGCGAGGGTATCAGAGAGAGCCACCTGCTCGAGGAGCAGCAGGTCATCCAGAGCGTCCTCGAGGATGGCGTGGCCGAGGGGACGTTCGACGTCCCTGCGCCCAGGCTCACGTACTCCGCCGTTGTGATAGCAGCGAGTGGACTGGAGTCGTCGTGGATGCTTGAGGCGAATCTGCTGGAGATCGAGGAGGGCGCGGACATCCTTCTTGAGGTGCTGTTCAAAGGAATCCTCCGGCGCTAGGTTCTTCGCGCCCTACGTAACGAGACGCCCACAACTGCTCAAGGGAACAGGAACTACCACATGACGAAGCTGGCCTACTGGATTGTCCGAAATCGGCTGCCGCTCCTGATCGGGGTAACGCTGCTAACCATCTTCTTCGCCTACCAGCTGACCAAGCTGCGAATCGACAGTGACGTACTGAACTACCTGCCTCAGGACGATCCTGTGGTACAGCTCTTCCGCGAGGTTGGCGACAAGTACGGGGGGAGCTCACTTGCCGTCGTAGTTCTCGAGACCGAGGATGTTTTCAATCCGCGCACACTTGCGAGGATTGACTCGCTGACGACTGGGTTCCACGACCTTCCTGAAATCAGCCAGGTGACGAGTCTCACCGACGTCCTCGATATCAAGAAGATCCCGGAGGGGATCGAGGTTGGGAAACTCATATCCTCGAGCGGCATTCCTCAGACTCCGGAAGACCTCAGAGCTCTCCGCGAATACACGCTGTCGAAGGAGATGTACCGGGGCAACATCGTCTCCGCGGACGGGCGCACTACTCTCCTTGTCGCAAGAGTAAGAGACGGCGTGGACAAGACAGAGGTTGCCACGAAGATGAGGGAGATCGTGGAGTCCGTGTCCGGTGAGGAGACGGTCTACTACGGCGGCATTCCCTTTCAGATGCTCTTTCTCACCGACATCATCACCAGGGATCTGGCGCGGCTGGTCCCGCTCGTCGCGCTCCTGCTCGCTGCCGTCCTCTTCTTCAGCTTCCATCGCCTCCAGGGCGTGCTGTTGCCCCTGGGAGCGGTGCTGGTCAGCACGATCTGGACGCTCGGACTGATGAACTGGGTCGGGTTGGATCTAACGATCGTGACGGCCGCGATCCCCGTGCTCTTGATAGCGATCGGAAGCGCCTACGGAATCCATCTTCTGAGCACGTACTTGGAGATCGCGGAGCCCGATGGAGACAAACTCGACCACATCAGACGTTCGGTCGCCGCCATCGGTCTTCCGATCATTCTGACAGGTGTAACGACAATGGTGGGGTTCCTGGCCTTTCTGTTCTCCTACCTGACCATGACGAGGGAGTTCGGTGTCTTCGCGTCGCTGGGTGTCCTCCTGGCAATGGTCCTCTCAATAACGCTCATACCAGCCGTCCTTTCGTACCTGCCTTCTCAGAGACCTCGGATGGAGGCAAAGGAACAGCGCTCCAACTGGGTCACGCGAGTCATGGATGTCATAGCTGATCTGGTTCTCGCCCACGAGAGGCTGATCGTCTTTGGTGGGC
>JAUWBY010000111.1 GCA_030609605.1 Candidatus Eiseniibacteriota bacterium | reverse complement strand
AGATGGCGGCCTCGACTTCAGCCAGAAGCTGGTCGTTCGCGTAGCAGTGGAGATCCATCGCATCGATCGGGCACGCGGCAATGCAGATCCCGCAGCCCGTGCAGAGCGTCTCGTTGATCCGTGCGACGTTCGACGAGATGGAGATGGCACCAGGCAGACAGCTCTCCACGCAGAGGCCGCAACCATCGCAGATATCCTCGTGGACGTACGCGAGCACCGGGTCAAGAGAGAATTCACCCTGGTTCATCAGTCGGACGGCTCTCGCCGCAGCTGCGCTTGCCGACGCCACGGCGTCCGGGATGTCTTTCGGTCCCTGGACGGCGCCTGCGAGGAATATGCCTTCCTTGAGAGTGTCGACGGGCCTGAACTTGGGGTGGGCCTCCTGCAGAAATCCGTCGGGGCTCTTCGCGAGCTTCAGTATCTCCGCGATCCTCTCCGTACCCGCGTTCGGCTTGAGTCCCACCGACAGCACGACGAGATCGAACTCCGCCTCTATCATCCGGCGAGAAAGAGTGTCCTCTACCTTGACGGTGACGCTCTTTGTGACCGGATCCTCGAGGAGCTCAGCCACGCGGCCGCGCACGAACTTCACGCCGTCCGTCTGCGCTCGCTTGTAGTACTCCTCGAACCCCTTTCCAAACGCCCGAAGATCCGTATAGAAAACGTAGATCTCTCTTGTGGGATCGGAACGCTTGAGTAGTTGCGAGAGCTTGGTTGCGTACATGCAGCACACTCTCGAGCAGTACTCGTTGCCGACCTGCTCGTCTCTGGATCCCACACACTGGATGAAGCCGATCCGGCCCTTGATTGGTCTCAGGGGCGTGCCCGCTGATGCGTTAACGATCATGCGCTCCATCTCGAGCGCCGTGATGACATTCTTGTACTCCCCGTATCCGTAGACTTTCTTCTCCGTCGCGTCGAAGATGTCGTACCCCGTGGCAACGACGACCGTATCGACGGTGAAGCGGACCTTTTCGGGCTTCCTACTGAAATCAATCGCGTCCTTTGGGCACGCCTTTTGGCAGAGTCCGCAGATCTCACCACCCTTGGTGAGTCTCAGACACACGCTTTCGTCAATCAAGTACTTGTATGGAACAGCGAAGTCGAACGGTACGTAGATGGCCTTGCGGTCGCGGAGGCCTACTTCGAACTCACTGGGGACCTTGACGGGGCAGGCTTCTTCGCAGAGCCCACACGCTGTACACAGGTCGGGATCGACGTAGGTCGATCTTCTAACGACCGTGACCTCGAAATTGCCGAGGTAACCCTCGACGCTCTCGATCTCCGAGTACGTAAGCAGCTCGATGTCCGGGTTGGCAGGCACGTCCGCCATCTTCGGGCTCAGGATGCACGCGGAGCAATCCTCGGTGGGGAATGTCCTCGACAGCTGTGCCATCTTGCCGCCGATCGAGGGGTCCTTCTCGACCAGGTGGACCTCGAAACCCGAGTCGGCAAGATCGAGAGACGCTTGGATTCCTGCGATGCCCCCGCCTATGACGAGCACCCTCTTTCCGATCGGCATCGTCTTCTTGCTGAGCGACTCATCGAGACCGGCCTTCGCGATGGCCATGTTCGTGAGCTCTATCGATTTCAGCGTAGCTGTCTCCGGCTCGCCGAAGTGAGGCCACGCGCACTGCTCGCGGATGTTGGCCATTTCGAACACGTACGGACTTAAGCCCCCGGTCTCAAGCACATTCATGAATGTCGCACCCTGGAAGTGCGGCGAGCACGCGGCAACCACGACTCTGTCGAGGTTATGCTCCTTGATGTCCTCCAGGATGAGCTTCTGCCCGAGATCGGAACACATGTGACTGTAGTCACGCGCGAGCACGACGCCGGGCCGTTGCTCCGCGGCCGCCGCGACTGCCTTGACGTCCACCGTCTCTGATATGTTGCCACCGCAGTGGCACACGTAGACTCCTATCCTCATGCTGTCTCCCTCTTGCCTACATCGGCGCGGCACCGAAGTTGCCACGATCACGGATTCAGAACCGAACGGACGGGTACTCCAGATGTTTCTGGTGCATGTCGCGTGTTCATTGTCTGTGACAAACAGCTAACAATACTACGCCGAGCCGACCAGGCGGTCAACAATTCTGCGCCCGGAGCGGACCCAAAACACGTTGACACTCAAGCACCGGTGATGATAGCCTCAAAGACTGATTTCGCCGTGGAGCAGTGCTCCACGGTGTGGATTGTGGAGCGGCAATCAGCGTTTGCTCGCGCCTGTCCAGCTGACAGTAGCGGCTACCGATTCATGTCAAGCACAGTCGCCGACGCCGGAGGAATGGATGAGGCTTAGGCTGAGCAGAGAAGTCATCAAGGATGATCTCGTCAGGCGGGTAGAGGACCTGTCCGGGCAGAATATCGCCATGTGCTACCAGTGCGGGCGCTGCTCGGCCGGCTGTCCGGTTGTCGACGAGATGGACATTCTTCCCAGTGAGGTTATTCGCCTTCTTCAACTGGGCCAGATAGAAGAGGTGCTGGACTCGAAAACCATATGGATCTGCGCGTCGTGCCTGCAGTGCGCGTCGCGTTGTCCCCGAGGAGTCGAGTTCTCAAGCATCTGCGATGCACTGAGAGCGATCGTTCTGAGAAGACGGATAGCCACTCCATCCGTGGATGCGGGTGACGTGTCGCGCGTGATGGTGACGGATGCTCCCCAGATGGGTGTGGTTGGTGCGCTCAGGAAGCTCAACGGATAGAGGAGTCGGAGGCGGGCATGAAGATACCGTACTATCCGGGCTGCACTCTTCACGAACGCGCTCTCGACTTTGATAAGGCGTCAAGAGAGTGTGCGAACGTTCTCGGTGTGGAACTCGAAGAGCTTCCCATCTGGACGTGTTGCGGGGCCGTCTTTCCACTCACCACTGATTCAGTAATGGAGATCCTCGCGGCGGTCAGAAATCTGGCCTATGCCGCCAGAATGGGAGACAAGGTCGTCACGCTCTGCTCCTTCTGCTACAACGTTCTCAAGCGCACCAACAAGGTCATGCGTGAGGACGAGGAGAGGAGAGAGAAGGTAAACCTGTTCCTCAGGGCCGACACTGAGACCAGGGACAAGACCGAGAGCTTCCTCAAGAAGGACTATGTTGGGCAGGTCGATGTGTTGCACTACATCGAGATGCTCCGGGATGTGGTCGGGTTCGACGAGATGGCGAAGCGCGTGAAGACTCGTCTTGAAGGCCTCCGCGTGGCGCCGTACTACGGTTGCATGCTGCTTCGCCCGCACGGGGAGATGAAGTTTGACGAGCACCCCGAGCAGCCGACGATCTTCGAGGAGTTTCTCACGGCGCTCGGTTGCGACGTTGTCGACTTCCCGATGAAGACCGAGTGCTGTGGCGGATTCCAGATAGTGCGTGACGAAGAGACAGCCATTGCGTGTTCGCAGACCGTCGTCAGTTCTGCCGTCAAACGGGACGCGGATCTCATCATTACCACGTGTCCTCTCTGTCTCTACAATCTCGACAGGAAGCAGAAGGAGATGGAAAAGAGGGTGAACGGGTTCAGGAAGATCCCGGTCATCTACTTCACGCAGCTCCTTGGAATCGCGCTCGGGATCGATGATGAGCACCTGGATTTTTCCGACAACTACGTTGACCCGCGGCCGGCTCTGGCGGAAAAGAATCTGGTTTAGGGGGAGTGATGGAGCATCGCATAGGCGTTTTTGTCTGCCACTGCGGTTCGAACATCGCCGGTGTGGTGGATGTGAAGCGCGTCGCCAAACAGCTGGCCGACTACCCCGGCGTGGCCTACTCGACCGACTACCTATACATGTGTTCGGATCCGGGCCAGAACATGGTGAAGGACGCCATCAAGGAGCACAATCTCACTGGGGTCGTGGTATCCGCGTGTTCGCCGACGCTGCATGAGGCCACCTTCCGCAGGGCCGGAGCGGCGGCCGATCTGAACCAGTACAGGGTGGAGATGGCGAACATTCGTGAGCACTGCAGTTGGGTGCACAGGGGTGACAAGGAGAAAGCCACAGAGAAGGCCATCAAGATCATCAAGACGATGATCGAAAAGGTGAAGCAGAACGAAGCGCTCGAGCCTATCTCGGTTCCGATGACGCACCGCGCGCTTGTCGTAGGTGGCGGTATCGCCGGCATTCAGGCCGCGCTGGATATCGCCAATGCGGGGCACGACGTGGTTCTCGTTGAGAAGACCCCGTCGGTCGGCGGGCACATGGCACAGCTCTCCGAGACGTTCCCGACACTGGACTGCTCGCAGTGCATCCTGACGCCGAAAATGGTCGAGGTGTCACAGCATCCGCGCATCAAGCTGCTCACGTACTGTGAGATAGATGACGTCTCGGGCTACGTCGGCAACTTCAAAGTCAGGATCAAGAAGAAGGCCGCGTACGTGAACCGTGACATTTGCAACGGCTGCGGTCTCTGTGTGGAGAAGTGCCCTCGTACGGTCGCATCGGAGTTCGAAGAGGGTCTTGCGACCAGGAAGGCCATCTACACTCCGTTCGCACAGGCGGTTCCGAACAAGCCCGTACTCGACCGCGACAACTGCATCTACTTCGAGAGTGGAAAGTGCGGGATCTGCCAGAAGATATGCCCTGTGGACGCGGTCGACTATGAGCAGACGGACGAGTTCCTCGAGGAGGAAGTCGGGGCGATCGTCGTTGCGACCGGGTTCGACCTCTACCCGATCGTCAACATTGGCGAGTACGGCGGCGGCTCCATCGAGGACGTCGTAACGAGCCTTCAGTTCGAACGTCTTCTCTCAGCGTCCGGGCCGACTGGGGGAGAAGTACGCAGGCCGTCCGATGGCGAGATTCCGAAGGAGGTCGTCTTCCTGACCTGCGTGGGATCGCGTGACCCCGAGAACCACGTGTCGTATTGCTCGAAGGTCTGCTGCATGTATCTAACCAAGCACGCGATGCTCTACAAGCACAACGTGCACGACGGGCAGGCATACGTCTTCTACATGGACGTGCGAACGGGCGGTAAGGGGTACGAGGAATTCTATCAGCGCGCTACAGAGGAGGACGATGTCCTCTATGTGCGCGGGAAGGTATCCAAGGTCTTCGAAGAGGACGGGAAGGTGATGGTCTGGGGGGTCGATACCCTGACCGGCCGAAAGGTCGAGATAGCGGCAGACCTTGTCGTGCTCGGATTGGCGATGGTGCCGAACTCGACAGCCGTCGAACTGTCGAAGAAGCTCAAGATACAGGTGAGCGAGTGGGGCTTCTACTCTGAAGCGCACCCGAAGCTCAGACCCGTCGAGAGCCTGGCGCCCGGCTTCTACCTTGCCGGCGCTGCCCAGGGACCGAAGGATATCCCGGACGCGGTGGCTCAAGCGTCGGCTTCCGCCAGCAAGGTCTGCGCGCTCTTCTCCGAGAAGGAGTACCACCGGGAGCCCATAGTTGCCTGGATCGATGAGGACGAATGCTCGGGCTGCAAGGTGTGCATCTCGGTCTGTCCCTACGATGCGATCGAATTCGACAGTCAGAAGGGGATCTCCCGTATCCAGGAGGCGATCTGCGAAGGGTGCGGTGCGTGCATTGCCGCTTGCCCGTCGGCGACGATACAACAGCGGAACCTGACAGACAGCCAGCTCTATAAGATGGTCTCGGCGGCTCTGGAGGACTGACATGTTCGAACCCAAAATCATTTGCTTTTTCTGCAAGTGGTGCACGTACGCTGGCGCCGATCTCGCCGGGACCTCACGCAAGCAGTACGCGCCGAACGGCGTCGTCCTCCGCGTGAACTGCAGCGGCCGGATCGATCCGCAGCACATCCTCTGGGCCTTTCGCGAGGGGGCAGACGGGGTGTTGATAGGTGGCTGCCATCCCGGCGATTGCCACTATCAGGACGGCAACTACAATACGATGCGCCGCGTTTCAATACTGAAGCCCATGCTCGAGGCGCTTGGAATCGAGTCGGAGAGACTCTGCCTCGATTGGATATCGGCCGCGGAGGGAGACAAGGTCGTCCGCGTGATGAACGAGTTCGTCGAAACCGTGAGGGACCTCGGCCCGCTGGACCTCGATCTTGCGGACAGGTTGAGCGGCGCCGAAGCTCCCGAGAGTGCAGAGGTCGTAGGACAGGAATCGTAGAAGAGTGAATCGCAGGGTGGCGGGCAGCAGTTCCGCCTACCCCGGACGCTCCAGTCAGGACAGGAGGGGGTAGATCCAAGATGGCATCAGAGATGGTAACCATCTACGTGATGGGGAAAGCTTACGAGGTTCCCAGAGACCTTACCATCATGAAGGCGATGGAGTACGCGGGCTACCGCTTCATCAGAGGATGTGGGTGCAGGGGAGCCTTCTGTGGGGCATGCGGCACGGTCTATCGTACGAAGGACGACTACCGGCTGAAGGTCGGACTGGCCTGTCAGGAGATGGTTCAGGACGAGATGTACCTGGCCGAGATACCGTTCTTCCCCGGCAACAAGGCGACCTACAACGTCGACAAGTTGAAGCCGAACTCAGAAACGGTGCTCAAGCTCTACCCGGAAGTGTTCCGTTGCCTCTCCTGCAACGCGTGCACGAAGGCATGTCCGCAGGATATCGAGGTCATGGAGTACGTCCAGGCGGCGCTACGAGGTGATATCGAGAAGGCGGCAGATCTCTCCTTTGACTGCATACTCTGCGGTCTGTGCGCAGCGCGCTGTCCTGCTGAGATAGTGCAGTACAACGTGGCGCTCCTTTGTCGCAGGCTCTATTCGGCCAAGATCGCTCCGCGCGCAAAGCATCTGGACAAGCGCGTCAAGGAAGTCAAGAGGGGCAAGTTCGACAAAGAGCTCGCCAAGCTTATGAAGATGAAGAAATCCCAGCTCGCCAAACTCTACAGCGAGCGCGAGATCCAGAAGGCGGACTAACAGGAGGACGCGAGGTGTACACGGGAAAGATTCTTGAGTCCATGAAGCGCCTGGAGGCCACTCGCGGAGAGCGGCTGCACCAGGAGATTCCGCTTCTCTCGCCGGATGACAGACAGTCACTCCTTGAGGGTTTTCATCCCGATTACAAGGAAGCCATCTTCCGCACGCTGAAGGTTGGACCGTCCAAGGGAGAACGGACACCCAAGGAGTTCGCTGACGTCTTCGAAGCGTACAGCGCGATAGATCCGGCCAAGTTCGACCTCTCGCATATCGACCTCGACGTTGACGTGCTTGTCGTGGGTGGAGGAGGAGCTGGAGCAGCCGCAGCGCTGGTCGCGCAGGAGCACGGCGCCGACGTTCTTCTGGTAACGAAGCTCAGACTCGGCGACTCGAACACCGTCATGGCGCAGGGTGGGATCCAGGGAGCGGACAAGGAGAGCGACTCGCCGGCGATCCACTATCTGGACGTGATGGGCGG
>JAUWBY010000255.1 GCA_030609605.1 Candidatus Eiseniibacteriota bacterium | reverse complement strand
GTGCTCGTTCCCCGGCGCGTCTCGGCCTTCCGGCTGATCTCGAGGTCCATGGGGCCCATGGCCGTAGCGAGTGTCCGTCCACTCACCGGCTTGAACCCGACACGAAGCATGGAGCTGGCGATGTCTCCCTGCTCGAACGCCATGTCCCTTCCCATCATCCCCCATCCCATCCACCCTAGCACCATCTCCTCCGGCTTCGTCCGTCCGCGTGTGAGGCCGTCGTGCAAGCTGACGAGCACCCCGCCGGGATTGAGCGCGTGATAGATCTTTCTCATGACCGAATCGATGTCATGCTTGGCGAAGCTCAGGGAGGCGCACGCCCAGACCAGGTCGTATCCCTCGCCGATGGGGTCCTGGTTGTAGTCGCCGGCCAAGACATCTACGCGGTCTTCCATGTCGTGCTCTCTGATGACGTCCTGGGCCACGTTGGCTACCTCCGGGCGATCGAATATGACTCCTCTCATGCTCGGGTGTGCGGCGACAATCGCCATTCCAATGATTCCCGGGCCCCCGCCCAGGTCGAGCGCCTTCCGACACCGCGAGAACTCCGGGAGATCCGAGACGATCTGCACCGCCAGTTGGGCCCCCCCGGCCTGCTCCCAGTTCGCCATGGCCCGCGCTATCCGCGCCCACATCCCGTCGGTGTCCAGCGCTTCCGGAGGCGACGGGGGAGGGCCATCGGCGACGAGCTGCGGCAGGTAGTCGAGGGGGTCGCAGCACCACCGTAGCTGGTACATGAGCATCTCGCCGATGAAGGTGGGACTGTCCTCCGCCAAGAGGGCCTGGGCTACCACCGTATTCTCGTAGAGTCCGTCCGTCTTCGTGACGACGTCGATCGCGGTCAGACCGTCGAGCAGCAGCGTCGTGTTTGCCGTGTGGCCACCGATCGACTGGGCCACGGCCTCGGCGGACTTGGGGACAGACAGGTGGTCGAAGACACCCAGCTCCAGGGCGGCAGATATGAGCCTTGAGCGGATCGGCCCCAGCACCGTCGCATCGTAGATTCCGTCGAAAGCTACGCCCATCTTGGGCGGTCCGTTCATGGTGTCCTCCCTCGGTCAGGTTCGACAGAGGAGCCATGCTGGTGGCCCCGTGGGGGCGGCACCTCGGTAGCTCGGGCGGCGTCGGCTATCAGGAACATGATCACCAAGACGAGTGAGCATCTGAGAACCGAGGCGGGTGGTAGCCAAGCTCGAGACCTCCTGCAGGCTGTCCTACCGCGGCCGGGATCGGCGGGAATTCGCGTATGTAGTCGTGTGAAGATAGTGATCAAAGAGTATCCTCCTCGTCCTGATTCGCTGCCTAGGTGTGAGTGATCCGGCGAGAGACGATGACTTCCTCCCTTCTTTGAGAGCTCGTGGAGTCGTTCGCAACCGCAGGAACTGTGGTGGCGGGCCCGCGTGAGCTCAAACGCGGGCCCCGGAGTCGGAGGGCGGGCCACGGGCTGGGTCGGTGCTGGCGCGGCGTCGGTCACCCCATGAGCGGCATATGGACCGCCGACCGTTGGATCTGCGTGCGTCGAACTAGCGGCTGTACAGCGCCTTGATGGCGCCCCAACTCATTTCCTCCACTGCCGTCGGGATCTCGCTCGCGATGATGTCGTCGGCGATGAGCTGGTACGAGCCCGGTTCCGCATAGAAGACGTAGAGACCGAAAAGGCCGGCCGCGTACGTGTCGTCAACGAAGTGGTTATCAGGCAACGGCTGGTCGTCGAAGTAGATGTCGAAGTCGTCACCCACCATCTCGACGCTGAACTTGTGCCAGGTGTTGGGTGCCGGAGGTCCACCGGGGATCTCGTCTCCCATCCAGAGTCCGAGCGTGACAGGGAGCATCCCACCGTCGTCGCGCCGGAACTTGAGCTGGAAGAGACCCGGTTCGATGACGTACTGATACCCATAGTCGGCATAGTAAGTCTGTCGGAAGAACATCCCGAGGCGGGCTGCGCCCGACCCCAGGAAGAGCCAAGCATCGAGGCGGCAGTCGGTGATCACGGACTCCGTGGCCAGCGTGGTCGCAATCGAGTGAGGTCCGGCCGGGATTGACCAAAGCTCGCCCACGTACGTGTCGCCGCTGGGGTTCGGGTAGGCCGGATCACCTTCGACCAGTTTCAACGCCGCAAGCGTGTCCGGTCCGTAGACTCCATGCCACTCGAGGTCAAGGGTGCCGTCCGTGACGCGCTCCGCGTAGATCTCGTCCGCGTTGGCAGCGACTGCCGAGAGGACGCACGATCCTGCTATGACGGCCAAAACGAGAGCCTTTCTCATTGCGTGACCTTCCTTTCTTTGTAGTACTCGAGTCGGGCCCGACATCGCCGGGCCCGGGAGCGGGTTTCATCGAAGACTCACGCGATCTCCTTTCTCTGTGCCCATATGTTCCCCATCCGCTCGAGTCCTCAGAGACCACCCCTCTTACCGGACGAGCACGATTCTCTGGGGAGTCCCCGGAATACCGTCTACTGTCGCCCGTGCGAAGTAGATCCCACTGGCGACGGCCTGCTCGTCACTATTCGTACCGTTCCAGTGGAAGGTATGAGTCCCCGCAGAGAGCACGGTGTTCGTCAGTTGCGTAAGCTTCCTGCCTGCGACGTCATAGATCGAGAGACTCACCGTTGCCTGCGAGCCGAGGGTGAGAGCGAGATGAACATCCCCCGGCGTCGGATTCGGATGCACCGCGAGGGCGACCGGAGCACCCACGTGACCGCCCTCCGTCTCATCGACCGAAGTAGGGAAAACCGGAAATGAGTGGAACATGATGTGGTGCTTGTCGAGCGGCTCCTCATCGCGATCCCCGATGACGGACCCCCCCGCTGCGGCCAGCACTGAGGTCTGATAAACAATGTGGGCCTCGTCGCCGGGGTTGCTGGCGGCGAGGCTCGGGTAGCGGTCGTCACGGTCCGGGGAGTTCGTGACGTTCACAGGATCACGCCATCCGGCGGCCTCGCCCGTGGTGAAGTAGATGTCGCCGAATCCGACCCCTAGAATGAGACCGGGAAGCCCCGCGTGCACCGAAGTGTCAACGTCATCGTCGTTGAAGCCCACCCATATCACGTAGACGTGCTGGCCGTCGTCGGAGAAGCCCACTTGGGGCCAGTCGACCGAGGCCGTATTGAACCCGGGGTAGTAGCCGGGCTGGCCGAGGTAGGGGTCGTCGTACAGGTCCGCGACCCCAAGCGGGACCTGGTAGACGGTTTCCACGCCTGTTCCGGGCGACCAGTGCCGGATCTTGGTGTGATAATCGATAAGGAAGAAGCTGTCGCCCGACTTCCGCGCCTGCATTTCCGACCAGACGACATGTGGCTCGGTGCCGTTGTACGCGATGTCGCACTGAGCATACGGTCTGTATTCCGTTGATGTGGAATCCGGGTCGGTGATGGAAGCCGTCGAGTAGCTCGTGATTTTCGTCTGTGTGGTCGTGCCGGGATCGAAAGTTCCGTCCGGCGACTCGACGAGGTAGACGTTCCCGCCGAAGTCGACGACCGTGATGCCCACTCGCCCGTCCGATCCGCTGCCCAGCGACGGGAACTCCGGTTCACCGCCCAGGAAGATCCCGTGGTCGATGACGCTCGTCCAGTCGCCGAACTGCCAGTAGATGGTGTCGC
>JAUWBY010000114.1 GCA_030609605.1 Candidatus Eiseniibacteriota bacterium | reverse complement strand
CCTGCTCGCTCTCCTCTTGACTCTCACGTTCCTTGAGCAGCGCAAGCGCAACCTCAAGATTGTACTTCGCGTCGAGGCCGTCAGGGTTCTTTCTGAGAGACTGTTTGAACAGCTCCATCGCGGCTTCCAGCTCGCCGGCACTGAGCTCTGCGTTTCCGGCGTTGTAGTACGCCATTGCACTCAGTTCATCGTCGAACGATGCCGCGGCATTGAGATACTCTCGTAGCGCCGAGTCGAATTCCTCCATTCGGAACAGCGCGTTCCCGGCATTGAAAGCCAACTCCTCGAATTCGGGAGCCACGATCTGACCGCTGCGATACTCCGTCAGTGCTTCAGCATACTCCTTAGCCCTATAGTGCGCATTACCTCTTCTGTTCCGCGCACCCGGCGTGTCACCGAAGCCTGTCAGAAATGGAAAGCTCACAAGTGCAAGGAAGAAGATTACAGCTCGCCGGAATGCGGGTCCTTGGACCGACCGTCTCCCGCACATCATAGACCGCAGAGGTGTGTGCCGGTTCTGTCTTCCGCTCCTCTTACTCACCACGGTTCTTCCTCCGTGTGGGAAGAAAGGAAGCCAGAGAGATCAACACGATCGCGGCCCCAAGCGGAATCTGAAACCGCTCTTCATAGTACGCAAGCATCCTTGACTCCAGCTCCCCCTGCTGCATCCTCGAAAGGTCCTCCGCGATGGCAACGAGTTCCCGCTCCCCATCCGTGGCCCGAAAGTACCTTCCTCCGCCGGCCGATGCGACGTCCATGAGCGTCGGTTCGTCCAAGCGCGACATCACGATCTGCCCGGACCGGTCCCGCTTGTAGCCCCCACCCTCATCGGGCGGCACTGGGATAGGCTCGCCGGACGTCGAGCCAAGCCCGATCGCGTAGATACGAATGCCCGCCTCCGCGGCCTCTCTCGCCGCCGCCTCCGGATCAGTGTCGTGGTTTTCCCCGTCGGTGAACACAACCAGAACTTTCGAGCGGTCGGGCCTGCTCGACAGCGCTTTCGTCGCCTCCCGGATCGCCCCGGCAAGATCTGTCCCCGGGGTCGAGATGACACCCGGCTCCACGGCCGAAAGTAGCATTGAGGCAGCACCGTAGTCCAGAGTCAACGGGCACTGCGCGAAGGCGGAACCCGCAAAGATGATGACCCCCACGCGGTCGCCGCCCAAGAGGCCCACGAGCGAGAGCGCCTCACGCCTTGCCTTCTCAAGGCGATTCGGACGCAGATCCTCTGCCCGCATGGACGAAGACACATCGAGGGCCAGCATGAGGTCGACTCCGCGTCTCTTGGCGACCCCGACGCGAGTCCCGATCTGCGGCCTCCCCGCTGCGAAACCCAGGGCAAGCACCGCGAACACGAGGAGGACGAGCCTCGCGCTGACAAGTGTCCGCGAGGCGCCGGGAGAGATCCTCGCGAAAAGACCGTGCTCAGCGAATGCCAGCTCCGCGCGTATGCGTCTTCGCTGCATCACCCACGCGACGATCACGGCGCCTAGAGTCGGCACAAGAAGCAGCCAGACCAGCAGTGTCTCAGTCGGAACAGCAAACCGCACAGATCTTCCCTCTCTATGGCAGTCTTCTCAGAAACGTCGCCGACAGGAACATGTCCAGAAGCAATAACACCAGCCCCAGAACTATCAGACGGGGTCCCAGCTCCGTATATGTTGTGAAGTGCTTGACCTCTATCTTCGTCTTCTCGAGTTCGTCTATGGTCCGGTAGACCTCTGCAAGCATGCCCTCAGTCTTGGCTCTGAAATAGGTCCCTCCGGTGATATCCGCGATCTCAGCCAAGGTGCCCTCATCGATGTCTGTGGGGGCGTTCACGTAGCGCGTTCCCCGGATCGGGTCGTACACGGGGATCGGGCCTCCCTCAGGAGTCCCCGCCGCCACGGTGTAGATCCTGATGCCGAGTGCCTTCGCCGCCTGCGCGGCCGTGATTGGATCTATCTCGCCAGCGTTGTTCCTCCCGTCCGTCAGAAGGATAATGATCCTGCTGTCGGCGTCGCTCTTCCGGAGCCTGTTCGTCGCGGTCGCGACGCCAAGCCCTATCGCCGTGCTCTCCTCATCAATCATCCCGATCTCGACGGACTCCAGAAGCTCGAGGAGAACGCGGTGATCAAGCGTCAGTGGGCACTGCGTGAAGCTCTGACTCGCGAAGACGACCATGCCGATCCGGTCTGAAACGCGCCCCTCGACGAAATCCGCTACCACTTCCTTGGCCACTGCAAGTCGATTCCGGGGCTTGAAGTCCTCAGCTCTCATGCTGCCGGATACATCCACGGCAAGCATGATGTCGATACCCTCCGTCAGCAGTGACTCAGTTCCGCTCCCTGCCTGGGGGCGTGCGAGCGCTAGAAACAGAACAATCAACACGAGCGCCCGCAGAGCTATCCTTGTGTATCGCTTCCAGGACGCGCCACGCCCCGCCACACTTCTCACGAGACCGACCAGCGGATAGCTGATGGCCGCGTTCATCCGTCGACCGAACCGCAGCGACACGAAGAGGTAGAAACCGACAAGCAGCAGAAACCACAGAAGCTGGGGATTCGCAAACCTGAACACGCGGCTATTCCTCCCCCCCAACGCCACTTGACCCAAGGTCACTCGGTCCAAGGTCACTCAGTCCCCGGAACCGCGTCCGCTCCACAAACACCCTTACCGCGACGAGATCGCCGTGAGCGCGTTCGCTTGTCGGCATGTGACGCGCGAATTTCGACAGGTCGGCGTAAGTCAGAAGATCCAGCATCCATTCCACATCGCCCTCCGCGAGATCCGCACCGCACATCGCCGATGCCAGTTCCATCGTCGTCATGTCAACTGCATCCACGGAGAAGCGATCCAGGATGTAGCGTCTGAGCAGATCGGTGAGAACAAGGTAGAACCGCGGCAACTCGCCCTGTCCGATGAGGTCTTCGTGCTCGAGTTCGGCAAGACGGGCAAGAGCAGCAATGTGCGCCGCCTCTCTCCTGACCTCCGGCTCAATCTCGGACTCACAATTCACCTTGCTTCTCGATCTGAACCATCGCCTCAGATAGAACAGCCCGACCAGCACCGCCGCCACCAATGCGGCGATCACGATAGCCGGCCAGATCCGCCGCTTGAGCTCAAGCGGCGGCTTGATATCTTTGGGAGTCGGACCCTGCTCAAGCTCTTCGGGAGGGATGGTATTCTCAATGATCACGACCAGCGTGTCGGTGGAAACCGTTGTCGTGTCACCTTCCGGCGACACATAGTGAAAGGCCAGGGGGGAAAGTCGGAGATCGCCTGTCTCGAATGCGGCCAGCACGTACTGCCGCCGCTCGATGACGCCGCCAACATGCTCATCTGTTGCGTGAATGATGACGTCGAGGACCTCGAACGGCGCAATCTCACCCGCAACCCTGGGAAAGGCCACAGCACCGTCGTAGTCACGCGCAACGGTCAGTGTGAGAAGGAGTCGGTCACCTACTGTGGCCCGCGCCGGAGAGATACTCGCCCTGATCTCTAGGATGGTGTCTCCAGCCACGGTCGCATGAACCAGGCTTTCCACGGTGAGGGTAGTGTCGCCCGATCCCTGCCCGTCAGCAAGCGCTTCATCCAGCGTGATGAGAGGAACCGCGACCGCGAGCACGAGCACGGCCAGCGCGAATGCCCTTGAGATGATGTGTCCCGACTTCACCCGCATTCCCATCTCCAGTGAACGCCTTCTGCTCACCCGCGAGCACCCACCCGTGAACCCGCTCTTCTTACACGCGCTCTGAAGAAACGCTCGAGGGGTTCCGCGTACGGCGCGTCGGTGCTGACTCTGATCGAGTCTATTCCCAGCCGCTTCAGAAGCTGGTCCTCTTTGGCAACCTGTCCCGCCCTCTCCTCCGCGAAGCGAGCACGGAAGCGCCTGCTCGATGCGTCTACCTCAAACAGTTCCCCCGTCTCGGGATCAACAAGCGCGATCGTGCCCACACCCGGCAGCTCCTGCTCACGCGGATCGCTGACCCGCACTGCAATAAGATCGTACCGCCGCCCCGCCACCGCAAGCGCGCGCTCCGCCCCCGTGGTCAGGAAATCGCTCACGAGAAAGACAACCGCGTGACGACGCACTGTGCTCGACAGGTAGTCGATCGCCTGAGGGATGTCTGTGCCGCGGCCTTCCGGCTTGAAGTAGAGAAGCTCGCGAATGACCCTGAGCACGTGCCGTCGCCCCTTCTGTGGCGGCACGAATTTCTCAATCCGATCAGAGAAAATAATGAGACCGACGCGATCGTTGTTCCTGACGGCCGAGAAAGCGAGAACCGCGCACAGCTCAGCAGCCAGCTCCGACTTGAAGCGGGAGACCGAGCCGAACCGCCCCGATGCGCTCGCATCGACGACGAACATGACGGTCAGCTCACGCTCCTCATCAAACTTCTTCACGTACGGGTGCCCCATACGCGCGGTCACGTTCCAGTCGATTGAGCGGATGTCGTCCCCGGGCAGATACTCACGCACCTCCGCGAACTCCATGCCACGTCCCTTGAAGACGCTGTGGTATTCGCCGGAGAATACGTCGTCCACCAGACGCTTCGTCCGGATCTCGATTCGGCGGATCTTCTTCAGTATCTCTCGTGGAATCATGGCATCAGGAGAGCACCGGGGCACCTGCACACTGCCCACGACCCTCTGCTAGGGCACCTCGATATTGTCCAGAATCCTCTGAACTATGTCCTCGGACGTCAGTTCCTCAGCCTCGGCCTCGTACGTAATGATAACCCTGTGCCTGAGAACATCCATGGCGATGGCCTTGATGTCCTCGGGAGTCACATACGCTCGTCTCTCTAGGAACGCATGCGCCCGCGCCGCCGCGATCAGGTAGATCGAGGCTCTCGGTGAAGCCCCGTACGCGATGAGGTCGCCAAGGTCCGGGCCGTGCTCGGACGGTCCGCGTGTCGCAAACACGATGTCGAGAATGTACTGCTTGATCTTGTCGTCGACGTAGATTTCTCTCACCAGATCGCGGGCCTTGAGGATCGTCTCCGGGGACACAACAGGTGAGGCCACCGGCTCCTTTCCCTTCGACATGCGTTCCATGATCTCGAGTTCCTCGTCCCTCGACGGGTATCCGACCCTGAGCTTGAGCATGAAGCGATCTACCTGCGCCTCCGGAAGTGGATAGGTCCCCTCCTGCTCGATCGGATTCTGTGTCGCCAGCACAAGGAACGGATCGTCGAGCGGGAACGTTCTGCTGCCTATGGTCACCTGCCGCTCCTGCATGGCTTCCAGAAGGGCGCTCTGAACCTTCGCCGGCGCCCTGTTAATCTCATCCGCAAGAATCAGGTTGGAGAAGATGGGACCCTTCTTCGTCGTGAATTCGCCGGTCTTGGCAGTGTAGACCATCGTACCGATCAGATCCGCCGGCAGGAGATCGGGCGTGAACTGGATTCGCTGGAACTTCGTATCGATGGCCCGTGAAAGGGTTCTCACGGCCAGCGTCTTCGCAAGCCCCGGAACTCCCTCAATGAGCACGTGCCCGTCGGCCAGAAGACCGATGAGAAGACGCTCTACCATGTACGATTGCCCAACGATGACCTTGTCTATCTCACTTACGAGCGTGACCAGGAATTCGCTCTCACGCTCTATTCGTTCCCCAATAGCTTTGATGTCCGCGTACAACTCGATCTCCTCCTCCCGGATCTCTCCCCAAGAAACTCTCGATGTTCATTCGACGCAACAATCTCCCACCTCGTTTATCCGACTTGTGAATCGGAAGACGCCTCTACCATCCGGACATCCTTTAGAACTCCGTGGCGCCGGTGAACTTGAAGCCTCGGATGAGCATCGTCGGGCTCGTCACCGAACCGACCGCACCCCACGATGCACCGACTACCTCCCGCTCACGTGTCATCGCGTCGACGTTTGAGAACGCCCGCATCATGCTGTCCGTCCACCGGAGGTTCTTCACGGGTCGCACTATCTTCCCGCCTTCAATGAGGAATGTGCCGGCCCTTGTCATACCGGTGAAAAGTGCTTTCCTCGTGTCGAGCAGCCCATTGACGTAGTGGAAACTCGTGACAAGAAGTCCACGGTCGACCATGGAGATGAGCTCATCCTGCGTCTTGTCGCCCGGCTCGATGAAGAGATTACTCGGCCCGGGACCACCCCGGAAGGCCGCCATCCCTGCGTGCCCGGTCGATTCAACGCCGTCCTTGACTGCGGTGAGAGTGTCGTATACAGGAGATCTGGCAACACCGTGTTCAATGATGGTCACCGGCTTCTTTGGAACTCCCTCGTAGTCGAAAGGCACGGGGACACCAGCTGGATCGAAACCATCGTCACGGATCGTGATACCGTCACCCATCACCTTCTCGCCGAAGCGCCCGGCCATGAAGGAGAAGCCCTCATGTACCTGCTTCGCGCCGAACGCGGTGAAGTTGAGCCAACTCATGACCTCTGCCACAGCCTTGGGCTCAATGATGACATCGAGCGGTCCGTAGTCGATGGCAACCGGGTCGGCTCCAGCCACGCACTTGCCGACAGCTCGCCTGGTCGTCGCTTCGACATCGATTCCCTCGATGCCCTTCGCGTAGGCTACTGCGGCCCCGGCCACACCATTATCATCAGTTGCGTAGATCGAGAGAAATGCATCCGTTCCATAGTACTCTTGGTCCGTCCCCGAGCTGTTCATGACAGCGAAGCGGAAATCGCTGACGCGATACGCGCCGGATAACGTGGTACCCTTCTCCGCAGCGATCTCCACTGCGCGATTGACGGCCTCAGCCCTCGCCGAGGGCGGCATCAAGGCCGTGGCTTCGGAATACGTATCCGCCTCAGGCGCCCTCTCCGACTTCTTGAACCCCGGGAAGTCGGGGTCCTCAGGACTCGCCTGCGCGACCTCCGTTGCCTGCTTTGCCGCCTCCGCGAGTGCCGCTCCGTCCATTCGATTCGTGACGGCGACACCCGTGCGCTTGCCGACAGCCACTCGCACGGTGACAGAGCAGTTTTCTTCGCTGACATTCTGGTGAATCAGGGATCCCGTGAACCGCGTCAGCCGATTCGTGCCGCAATGCGCCACCAGTTCTGTCTCGTCGGCGGGAGAATTCGCGAGCACTTCCTTCAGGAGTGCGTCCAGTCGTCCTCTCTCGATCATCGCTTGCCTCCCACCTGAACGTTGCGGAAACGTGCCGGAGAAACGCCGTGTCCAACATGGGCAGCCTGTCCGGGCTCACCCTTGCCGCAAC
>JAUWBY010000369.1 GCA_030609605.1 Candidatus Eiseniibacteriota bacterium | reverse complement strand
CCCCCGGCGCCCACTCATGACCCCCAGCGCGCCCATTATCACTCTCCGGGAGACCGCCGTCAAGCGCGCCGGGCGTGAGAAGCGGGGCTGAGCTTCACCTCAGAAAACCGCTTGACACCACCCACCATATACATATATTCTGGTACTTCATTGCTAGTATCCATTTGGCGCAGTGGCAACTCGACCCAAGAGGACCCACGATGAGCAATCCGGTGAAGATCTCAGAGGCCGCCTCCCTCGCAATCCACGCCGCGGGTATCCTGGCCGGCACCGACGGCGGACAGGCATCCGCGGAGGCGATGGCTGAGGCGCTGGGCGTCTCCAAGTCCCATCTCGTGAAGGTACTGCAGCGGCTGGCCAAGGCCGGACTCGTCAGAAGCAGCCGTGGCCCCGGCGGGGGCTACAGCCTCACCCGTCCCCCACAGGAGGTCTCCATCAAGGAGGTCTACGAGATGGTGGAGGGACCGATGGACGTCGACACGTGCGCCATGGCAGTCCCGACCTGCGGACGGGCATCGTGCATTCTCGGCGACCTCTTCTGCAAGGTAGGCAGGGAGGTAAGCGAGCAGCTGGAGAAGATGACCATCGCCGACTTCAGTACGTCGGTCGGCGAGTCCATAGGTGTGTGACAGAAGCCGCCGGAAGAGAGAGCGGCAACGACAGTAGCGCCCAACAACGGAGGTCGGATGTACTGTTATCAGTGCGAGCAGACGGCGAAGGGCGTCGCGTGCACGGCGGGAGGTGTGTGCGGCAAGAACCCTGAGACAGCGGCGCTCCAGGATCTTCTCATCCACACGGCGAAGACCGTCTCGATGTACGCGCACCGCGCGCGTGCGCTCGGCGCGATCGACCACGAGGCCGACGTGTTCGTCATTGAGGCGCTTTTCACGACCGTGACGAACGTCAACTTCGATCCAGAGCGCCTGGCCGGTCTCATCAGGAAGGGTACGGAGGCACGCGACAGGGTCAAGGGTCTCTACGAGGACGCGGTCCGCAAGGACGGCGGCACGCCGGACGAGCTTCCCGACACGGCGACATTCCAGCCCGAGGGAAGCCTGGAAGCGCTCATCGCTCAAGGAGAGGGAGTGTCCATCGAGGCGAGACAGGCCGACCTCGGGGACGACATTGCGGGGCTGCAGGAGCTCATGCTCTACGGGCTCAAGGGCGCGGCGGCCTACGTGGACCACGCGATCGTACTGGGTATCGAGGACGAAGAGCTCTTCGGAGCGTTCCACGAGGGGATGGACTTCCTTACCCGAGAGGACGCGACGGCGGAGGATCTTCTGGCGTGGTGTCTCAAGACCGGCGACATCAACATGCGCGCGATGGAGGTGCTCGATTCGGCCAACACGGGTTCCTACGGACACCCGGAGCCGACGCAGGTCCGAGTGACCCCGGTCAAGGGAAAGGCGATCCTGATCTCCGGGCACGACCTCAAGGACCTGAAGGCACTCCTCGAGCAGACCGAGGGGAAGGGTATCAACGTCTACACGCACGGCGAGATGCTGCCGGCACACGGATACCCGGAGCTCAAGAAGCACGCCCATCTCGTGGGTAACTACGGAGGAGCCTGGCAGGACCAGGCGAAGGAGTTCGCCGCGTTCCCGGGCTCGATCCTCATGACGACGAACTGCATCCAGAGGCCGAGGGACACGTACAAGGAGCGCCTCTTCACGTGCGGTCTGGTCGCGTGGCCCGGCGTGACGCACATCGAGGACCGCGACTTCACGGTCCTGATCGAGGCAGCGCTCGCGGCGCCCGGATTCGAGGCGGACGAGCCCGAGAAGACCATCACGGTCGGCTTCGG
>JAUWBY010000226.1 GCA_030609605.1 Candidatus Eiseniibacteriota bacterium | reverse complement strand
AAGAGCTGCTTCGACGACGTACTCTTCGAAGCTCCACGCCCCGCCGAATCCCGCAGAGTTCTCGGGGACGATCCCGTGTTCGATATCGTTGCCCACGGCGATGGAGTAACCGGCTCGGAGGGTCAGCTTCCCATCGAGAATGGCGCTCTCGACGCCGAAGGCCGCGGTCGCAAGGGGCTCATCATACTCATCCCTGACGCCGCCGTCTTCCTTGTAGGCTGAAAGCGTTGAGCTCGCTTTGTCCCAGCCGTTCCGCACGTAGCTCGCGTGGAAGGAAAGGAGATCGTTCAGACAGTAGGTCACTCCTGCAACTGCTGTGGCCTGCGTCTTCGACGTCTCGTCGCGACGATCCTCGCCGTACCAGTCGTCGCTTCGCACCTTGATATCGGAACCCCAACGATAGCCGAGCCCAAACACAAGCGACTCCGTAGCGTCGAAGAGGAAACCTGCTGCCGCCGTGAACCCCATCCCCTTCACCCGTGCCTTTTCCAGCTCATCACCGACGTACACATCACGCACCGATTCCTCGAGCGACACGACTCCAGCCGAGAACCCGAGAGCGCCCTGATCGTTGCTCCCTAAGCGAGACGCGACGACGGCTTCGAAGAACCGCAGGGAGCCGGTGAAAGTTCCCTTGTACTGTTTGTACACCGTGACCGTGTCATCCATGGTCGGCCTCGTGCCCGTGAGTTCGAGCCGTCTGTATGAAGGACACGCGTAGCTGAAGCCGAGTGTAAGACTCTCGCTGCTCTTGACGGCGACAGCGTGAGAGAACAGAAATCCGTCGTCACTCGATTCGTAGGACTCGTCGCCGTCCGGGAAGTAACCCCGACTCTTCAGATTGCGACGGAGAGTGGCCTGACCACTGATCCCGTCGTACTGGGAGGCGGCGGCCGGATTGTAGAAGCATGCCGACACACCGCCGGTGGCGGCACTCGCGCCGCACAGGGCAGCCTGCTGGGAATTGAGATAGTGGGAATACGTGCGTGGAGTATCGCCGATCGACGTCCGGGTGTCGTCCGCACAAGCGGTCCCGAACGCGAGCGCGGCGAACACCAGGATCAGGATCGCGTACCGCATCGTCCCTCCTGTGTCACGGGCGTGTCCGACTCGCTGACCACCGGCAGTGTATCACGGATGGCCTGTCTGCAGAGTGCCTTTATGAAACCCAAGTTGGATCCGGCATCGGGGCCGACTGCGGAGGCTTCCACCGCGAGCTCGATGTGATCCACGGGTGCCAATGAGCTAGCGGTAGATGCTCTTGATTCTACCCCAGGTCGTGTTCTCTACCGGTGAGCCGGTGTACTCGAATCTCGCAAAATCCAAGCTGACGTGACTTCCCCACTCGATCCCTATGCGGAATCTGTTCTCACCTGATTTGAGCCAGACATCGCTGTCTCCGACAGCCATGTAGAACGGGCCTCAGCCAACCCCCCAACCCTCCTCCAGCTTGAAGTAGGACACGCGGTTGACACCCGCCACATCTTCATCGATCACCGTCATCTTGACACCGGCCATCTCTTCGTACTCTACCTGGTACGCCACGATCGGCCGGTAGTAACCGGTCACCGGGGCCTCTATGATCACCTCAATCCACTCGCCGATCACGTCGATACCAAGGACGGCGTGGTATCCGCTGGCTCCGGAGCAAAGCACCTTCTGGATCCTGAGTCCATCGATGTTGTAGTAGTCCACGAACGTCTCGCACTCGGCCTGAACGGCCGGCCCGGCAGAAGCTGCGGTCGCGGCGAGCGCGAGCGTCAACGAAGCGCCGACGACCAGAGCCGCGGCGCGAGCTTTCCTCCTGCCTGCTCGCCTGGACATGTCGCTGTGCATCTCCACTCTCCTCAAGATGTCGCGCATCCTCCGTGCCGGACAGAATCAGACCAGCAAGCGCGTACCCGGTAGGGATACGCGCACGTGACCCTATCTATTGAGACTCTCCGATTGTGATCGGGGTTCTTCTTGGTCGCGGCCCTTTTCACGCAGGGGACCCGCTAGTAGTAGAGGTCCCGCATGATGCCGATCTCAAAGCCGCGCCCGGGCTGAGGAAAGCCCTCCTCGTTCTCGTACAACACGTCGAAGAGGTTCTCCACACCGGCAAACACATCTCCCCACCGTGTCTCGACCGTGGCTCTGGCGTCAACGAGGACGTGAGGCGGAAGGCTGTCACCTCTACCTGAGCTTCTGGAACCAACTCGCGCGATCCTCGCAAGAACGCTGGCCGGCCCTCTCTCATATGTCGTCGTCATGACGGCCATGGTCTTGGGAACGAGTGGCACGTCTTCGCCGGCTTCCACATCTCGTGCTGATGTCATCGCGAGACTCAGGCCGACGCCCAATTCGGGCGTGACCCGGTGTTCCACGCTGAGTTCCGCGCCCCAAGAGTGCACGCGGCCGATGTTCCGGGCAGGATCACCGGACCCGGTGGTGGAAATCATGTCCGTCACGTGCTGGTCGAAAAGAAGAAGCGAAAGCTGGGATCCGGTCGATGTCCTCTTGACCAGTTCTGTTTCGAACGAGACGCTCCGCTCCGGACGCAGATCCGGATTGCCTATCTCCGTGCTGAACCACTCCTTGAGTGTGGGGAATCGCGTCTTGAGCCCGCCGAGGAGGCGAACCGAGACATCGGTCGGGAGCGTGTGCGTCCAGGCAGCCTGCGGGTTGATACTCGTAAGAAACCTGTCTTCCCCTATCATCATGTCGCCGTTGATCGCGAGCGACACCCTGTCTTTCTCACCCAGAGCGACAATGTCCTGTCCAAAAAGCGACGCCGTCGTCGCCTCATATCGTATCCACTCTTCGCCGACATCCCGCTGATGTCTGGCCACATCCTCACGCAGGTTCAGGCCAGACCAGATGTTGTGCCCCTCGAAGCCCGTGTAGTCGGCGCAGACATAGCCGCCGAATGCCTCGTTGGAAACGCTGGAGAGCCAGCGGCGGTCTTCCCTGTCGAAGTCCGAGTATGCCGCCAGCTGGTTGTCGTTTGTAGAGTAGAACATCCGTCCCTCGATGTGGGCGGCCGGCGTTGGCTGCCAGTCGACCGTCGTCATTGTCCTTGTCTCCCGCCAGAACGGGAAGCTCCAGTAGCGAGGCCTGTCTGAGTCCGTGGATGCCGGAGTATCTCGACGACCGTCGGTAGCGTTGAAAGCGATGGTCGCGCGAGCAGTCTCACTCAATCGCCACGACGCCCTGCTCCACACCATAAGCTGCTCCGCCCCGGAGTAGTCCCGGAGGCCGCCATCCTCCAGGCTTGTCGATTCAAACGACGCTGGAAGCGAGAAACCGGATGCCCCATCGGCAGCAACACCACCACTCAGGTGAACTCTGCCAACCGGACCTCCACCCGTGACGAAGCCCGAGTAGTTTCCATCGGTGCCGGTTGCGAGCTTGTAGCTCAGGCCGGAATGCCCCCCCACTGTGCTCACCTCCACTATGCCGCCCAGAGCATTCGCCCCGTACACACTTGCGGCGGGCCCTCTGGTCACGTGGACCGCACCGAGGGCTCCAGAGAGGATCATGCTCGCATTGACTGAGCCGGAGTAGGGATCGGATATCGGAACGCCATCCACAAGCACGACGAGTTCCCTCTCACCAAGACCGCGCGTGCTGAGCTTGGCCTCCCCGCGGGAGTTCGTCGTGACCACGAACCCGGGGACCATCTTGAGAACCTCGGCGAGATCGGCAGCACCGGATTCGCCTATCTCGTCGGCATCCACATGGAACACGGAGTAGGGGCCCAGAAGCCTCGTGGCGACGACTGTGAGCTCTGGAAGGTAGTAGATAGGGCCACCTCTTGAGCTGCCCTGCGACCCGTCTCTGGAGGAACCGTTCCCATCAGCCAGCGCCACAGGCGCGGCACTCAGGCTCAGAACTGCGGCAAGAATGACTGCCGATGTGACTCCCGGACCTCGTCCACTGCCCCCACCCCTTCTTCTGCTCTCACCGTTGATCGAGTCGGTCGTATGTCCCAGCTGTCCCAGCGCGCGCGCAAGCGGCGCCAGCAGAATTCTGTCGACAAACATGACTGCGCTCACCCCCAATGCCGTGTGGATCATGATGAGGAATGCGATGACT
>JAUWBY010000126.1 GCA_030609605.1 Candidatus Eiseniibacteriota bacterium | reverse complement strand
CTCCGCAGGATCAGGGCAACCGCCCGGGATGAGTTCCTCGATCGCCCGGACAAGCTCATCGTGGTTGCTCGGCCTGTAGCCGGTGACCGCGTAGGTGATGTTCCCATCCATATCCACAAGAACTGTCCTCGGAACGGAAGTCACATGGTACTTGCGCGCAACCTTCTGGCTGGGATCGAGGACAACCTCGAACGTGTTCCCCTTGGCTCTCACGAACGCCCCCACCTTCGAGGTCGTGCGCGGACCGTCAATCGAGACGGCTACAAGCATAAGACCGCAATTTCTGTAATTGTCAAAGATCTCCTGGAGATCAGGAAAAGCCTTCACGCACGGTTTGCACCAGATCGCCCAGAAGTCGATGACCACCGGACCATCCTTCAGGAGCTCCGAGAGAGTGACATCATCACCCGTGATGCTCGTCAACGTGAAGTCTGCGGCCCTCTTCTGGGCCGCAAATGACGCATCTGTCCCCATCAACACGAGAAGAGCCACGCACAATCCCACGAGGCCCGTTAGTCTCCTGCCTGTCATGGATCCTCCATCTACTGTCTATGTTGATTATAACACTACTGAGTACCAATGGTCAAGAGCCCCGCCGAGAACCGGCGAGACTCGTTGTTTCATATCCGATAGTTGACTTCGATCAGAATGCCGAACGGCCAATTGCAGAGCTGTTCTTTCCTGTCAGCCGAACGTGTCTCTTGCCTACCCGAGACCCACTGGCGCTCAGAACTACCCGACGAGTGCTGCCGTGGCAGCTTCCCTGTCCGGTGAACTGATCTCAAGCTGGGTGACAATCGTATTGAGGACATCATGTATCGCCGAATCGTCTGAGATCAGATTCAGTTCGTCTGTCTCGATGGTGATCACGCGCGTCTCCCGAGAGGCCCGCTCGCTCCAGTCCTCGTAGGCCCGGTTCAGAGCCTCCAGGTAGGCGGCGGAGATATCGCGCTCGCAATCTCTTCCACGACACCGAATCCGCTCCATCAGTGTGCCGACATCGGCCCTCAGGTAGATCACGAGATCCGGTGTTCTCAAGAAACTCGTCATCGCGTCGAACAATGACGTGTAGTTCTCGAAATCGCGGTCGGACATGTAGCCCTGGCGGTGAAGCGTCGTTGCGAAGATCTCTTTGTCCTCGTAGATCGTCCGATCTTGGATACACGGTTCCTCGGATCCCACCATCTCCCGATGGATCTCGAACCGCTTGGAGAGGAAAAACACATGCAGATGGAAGGACCATCTGTTCATGTCCGCGTAGAAATTGGTGAGATACGGGTTGTCGATGACCGGTTCGTAGAAGGCCCGCCACCCCAGATGATTCGCGAGGAGCGTGGTCAGGTGAGTCTTCCCGACGCCGATGTTTCCCGCTACGGCAACGAACTGGCCGGGCTGCATGGAGCGACTCCGGAGAATTGTGTTGGGTTCGCCGACTGAAGTACCATCGGCTCGAGGCGAGCGGAGTATACGTCCACGTGATCACAGTGTCAACTCATTTCAAGATCCGCCACCCTGTTCAGAGCAATGGCGGGCCTTCCTGTTTTGATCATGGCAGAATGCGGACCTTCGTTCCGATCTCGATACGCGGCACGAGCCGCTCGAGATCCTCATTTCGCATCCTGATGCATCCGCGACTTGCTTTGGTCCCGATGGTGTCGGGCTCATCAGTTCCGTGGATGCCGATACCTTTCCAGGGCGGACACTCGAGGCGCAGGAAGTAGGGACCATAGGATCGGACACCCTCGTGATCCCAATCACTCGAATCCTCGATCGAGACGATCCTGAATTCGCCCTCGGGAGTTCTGCAGTCGCCTTCTGAGACCTTGTCTCCACCGTCAGGATTGAGACCTATGGCGATTCGGAAGGCATCGATGCCGTCTTCATTGACGAGTTCCAGACTGAAGATTGACTTCCTCACAATGATTTGGGTCGCCGCCATCAGTCGAGTGCCTCGCTGTCCTCAGGGGACTTCTCAATCCCGGCCCGCTCCGCGGGCCCGCATCCCGGGCGCAGTCATGTCGACATACCCAGCCTAGGAAGAACGATGAGCTGTATGACAAGCCACGCGCCCAGGATGATCAGTGGAAGCGCGATGTCGCCGAGTTTCAAGTACAGTCTCCTGCGCTGACCTGCCTCGCTGTTTCCCGAGCTAGGCAGCAGCACCATCTGTCGCGAGCGCGCTCACGATATCGGACCTGAGCTCTGGAGCCATCTCCATTCCGAAACCGACGTGCTTCGCCACGATGCGCCCGTCCCTGCCGATGATGAAGGTGGTCGGAATCCCGACCACCTTGTAAGCCTCGATCACTGCGCGGCCACCGACGAGAATCGGATACGTGATGCCGTTGCTTTCGGCAAACGGCGCCAGGTCCGCGGCGCCTCCCCTGTCGAGCCCGATACCAAGTATGACGAGCCCCTGGTCCTTGTACTCCTCATAGAGATCGATCAGTACCGGGATCTCCACGCGGCACGGGGGACACGAGGTCGCCCAGAGATCGACCACGATGACGCTACCTCTGAAGTCTTCCAACGTCACGCTCTTCCCGTCGAGATCCGGAAGCGTGAATGCAGGAGGATACTGCCCAACCTTGATCCCCGTGTCGTCGCCAGCCCCAGACGAAGCGACGGCTTTAGTCGCGCTACCGGCCTGCGTTGAAACCCCGGCCTCATCGCTGCACCCAGCGAGCGCCAGAAGGCCGATGAGCGCGGATACAAGCATAAGATACAGAGGAGTTCCTGTTCTCATTTGCATTTCCTCCACCGGGTCCGCCGGCGTTTCCGCCTTGGGCGCTCCGGGCTGTGTCCGTAGATCTGTAGTGTGGGGGTTTGCGTGCGACTTCCCGCTTCGTCCCTGTTGCTGAATCACACCTAGAGCAGCCTGTCGATCCTGTCCTGGATACTCTCCTTCGCCGCGGCTCCGACGATCATGTCGACCGGTTCACCGTTCTTGAAGAAAAGGAGGGATGGGATCCCACGAATGCCGTACTGCTGCGCGAGCGGCTGGTTCTCGTCGACGTTGACCTTCGCCACCTTCATCTTGCCGGCATTGTCGTCTGCTATCTCCTCAACCACAGGGCCGACAACCCTGCACGGCGCACACCATGGCGCCCAGAAGTCAACGAGCACAAGCCCCTCGTATTTGATGATCTCTGAATCGAAATTCTCTTCCGTTGCCATGAGCAGGTTCTCCGCTGCCATTCCTCCGCCCCTTTCCTGTAGTGCTGCCGGCTCAAGCCGACACGTTGAACTCGTCTTTAGACTCTCAATACGATGCAGTTGGCACGCTTCGGGTTCCACGTTCCGAATCCCTGCCTCCAGACCGCCGCTTCCTACTTCGCTTCGGGACGCGCAAGTACCAGCCGCGCTACCTCCGCCGCCCTCTCTTCCGTCAGGCGGTAGCAGACCAGGTGGCCCCGCCGCTCCGATTCAATCAGCCTCCCGTACTTGAGTCGACGCAGATGCTGTGAGACCGAGGGCTGTGGTACCCCGAGAAGCTCCTCAAGTCGCTTCACACAGAGCTCGCCCGTGCTCAGAAGATCGATAATCCTGAGTCGCACCGGGTGAGCCAGCGCTCTGAGAAGTTCGGAGGCACTATCGAAATCGGCATCAGCCGGGACTCCCCCGCAGATGGCGTGGTCGTCGCCTCGCACTGTGCTGCCCTTCTCTCCACGCATGGTTCGCTCCATCATCCTCGGGTTCTAAATATGCAAATATGGTTATCTTATATAATCAGCATCTCTACCTGTGTCAAGAGGAATCCCGCGGGCGGCAGCCCATCAGCGCGAGGGAGCGCCATATGTAACAGGGCGCCACCCGACCTGCGTCCCCCATACGTAAGCAGGTGCCCTCACGTATCGTGAGAGCACCTGCTTGGGATATCCACCTATCCTTGGAAGGGCGCTGTTATTCTATGGAGAAGTAGAGTCGCTTGAGAAGAAAGCCATCCTGGTCCACGATGTCCACGTGCCACTCTCCGCGCCATTCATCGAGAACCTTCTTTTTGCTCCAGGTGCGCCAGCGGTTGCTCTTGACCTCAAGCGGAACCCGCCCCATGTCACGCTCGCCCCAGTACCAGACGTGAGAGATGGTATCTGGCTCGGCTGCTCCACCAATCTCGCTGAAGCAGCAGAGTCGTCCGACACCGTCCCCATCGGGAAGAAAACTCTTCCCGGCTTCGGTCGGTTCGCTCTGCTCTATGCCCTTGCAGATGTAGGCACGGATCACTGTGAGCCCCGACGGTGAGACCTGACCGGCTTCCTGTCCGGAAACGTCCGGCCGACTTGCTGCTGCCGCCTCCTCCGCTGGAGTCATCTCGAGCAGCACGGTCTCATCGCTCCCCAGCGCATCGACCGTACCCTCAGGATCCTCCGATTCGCCAGTCGTCTGTTCGGACACCATCCCCGCCGCTTCTCCCAACACCTCGGTCACCGTTGCACCGGTCCCGCTCGCGTCGGAGCTACTTGAATCAGATACCCCGAACTCATCCGGAGCGGAGGCGTCTGAACCAGCCCCATCCCGGCTGATCCCCTTGCCGCTTTCACCCGGGGCTTCGTCCGCCGCGTCCACCGAGGAAGATGCGTCCTCGCTGCGCTCTTGCGAGCACCCGATTACGAGAACGACTGCAATTGTAAGACAGATGACGAGAACCATCTTGATCATGAATCCCACCCCCCAGTTGGTGGTCGCACGGGGACATGAGCGGAGGCACATCCAGAGGAAACCTACCTCAGCCTAGTCCCTCCTCGCTCAGACTGTCAAGAGGTCTTCTCGACCTCGCCCCGATCGAGTTCTGCAAGCCTCTTCTCAATGAGGGCAAGCCGACTGACGATAGGATCAGGGATCGCATCATGCGCCAGAGGGGCGTCGAGGACGTTCCTGGCCTTCCCTTTCACAATTCTGGCCGGCACGCCAACGACTGTGCAATCATCCGGCACGGGCTTGACGACGACAGAGCCGGCACCGATGCGAACATCACTGCCGATTACGATGCTTCCCAGAACACGAGCCCCACACCCGATGACGACATCGCTCCCAATGGTAGGGTGACGCTTGCCCGTCTCCTTGCCCGTTCCTCCGAGCGTCACTCCTTGGTAGAGAGTCACATTGTCCCCGATGACAGTGGTCTCCCCGATGACGACTCCCATGCCGTGATCGATGAAGAAGCCGCGCCCGATATCCGCACCGGGGTGGATCTCGATACCGGTAAGGAGACGTACCGCCTGTGAAATGAACCTCGGCAGAAACGGGATCCCTAGTTTCCAGAGACAATGGTTCACACGGTGAGCCAGAGCTGCGTGAAATCCCGGGTACGTCAGGACTATCTCGAGAACGCCCGAAATGCCCCTGGCAGCCGGATCCCTTGCCATCGCAGCCTTGACAAGATCGATCACTCTTCCACTCCTCGCGATCTCGGGCTCCTGGCCCGCGCAGCCCCGGCATGGGTAGCACGCAACCGGGACACACCTCCACATTCTGGCGGCGCACGCGGTCGGCCGTGCCTCCTTCGGTTCACACATGAATTGCGGGGCAAGGACCGTGCCAGCCTCGCTCTCGGAGGCCGGTGGCTCTCTCCGCACGTCAATCTTGACATCGGCGTTCACGCGCTGCTATAGTCTTATCTTGATATCGGGCCTCTCCCAGCGAGGCCTGTTTCTTCATCCAGCGATGGGATGGGTCAGCATGAGCCAGATGAGAGTCAGATTCGCTCCAAGCCCGACAGGGTACTTGCACGCAGGAGGGGCCCGCACGGCTCTATTCAACTGGCTTCTCGCGAAACACGGTGGCGGCCGCTTCATCCTCAGGATCGAGGACACTGACAGGAAACGATCCACGACGGAGTTCCTCAACGCGATCCTCGAGGACCACAGATGGCTTGGACTCGTTTGGGATGAAGGTCCGGAGGTCGGCGGGGCTGTCGGTCCCTACTTCCAGTCAGAGCGAGCGGACATCTACGCTCCGCTCATCCAGAAGCTCCTCGATGAGGGTTCTGCGTACAGGTGTTTCTGCTCTCCGGAGGAACTCGAAGACCGCAGAAGCAGGTCCTCCCAGAAGGAACGCGATTGGAAGTACGATAGGAAGTGTGCCGCACTCTCCGAAGAACGATCAGCGGAGTACAAGGCGGAAGGCCGCTCTTCTGTTGTGCGGTTCAGGGTCCCAAACGGCAAGACGAGATTCGATGACATGGTGTTGGGTTCCATCGAAGTGGACAATCAGGAGCTGGACGATCTGGTCATTGCACGCTCAGATGGAACGCCCACCTATAATTTCGTCGTAGTGGTGGATGACAGCCAGATGGAGATCACACATGTCGTGCGTGGGAGCGACCACCTCTCCAACACACCAAAGCAGATACTGATAGCCAAGGCGCTCGGGACAGAGCCTCCGGAGTTCGGCCACCTGCCGCTTGTGTTCGGTCCGGACAAGCAAGTGCTCTCCAAGAGACGCGGCGCGATTGCCATCGGCGAGTATCGCCGGAGAGGCTATCTTCCGGAGGCCCTCGTCAACTACATGGCGCTCTTGGGGTGCTCCTATGGTAGCGAGCAGGAGTTCTTCAGCCTGGATGAACTGGTTGCGGAGTTCGATATCGCAAAGGTCAGCAGAAAAGCAGCGGCCTTCGACCCCGAGAAGCTGGCCTGGATGAACGCTCAGTGGATCATGCGGCTCTCGGTCCCGGAAAGAACTGCGCGAGTGGTGCCCTTCCTGGCGGCTGCC
>JAUWBY010000071.1 GCA_030609605.1 Candidatus Eiseniibacteriota bacterium | reverse complement strand
ACGCCTCCACGAATGGTGCCCCCACGCTTCCTGAGCTCAAGCAGACCTCCCGTGCCGTAGCGGGCGGCGTGCCCCATGTCCGGATCGGATTCCGACGCCTTGGGATCCACGATCGATCCGACGATCGAGCCGCTTACGCCGTAGTTCCGGTCATGGAAGTTGAGGTCGAAATCCATTCCGCTCGTAAGGGCATCACGCGTCGCGTACTCGCCGGATTCGTCACGATCGTCCGGCCTTAGGACAGCGGTCTGCATGAGATTGAATCTGTGCGCTCCGTCGGCGAACTCCTTGCCGATTCGCCCCACCATGTAGTGCGTCGGAAGCTCCCCGTTCTTCAGAAAGTTGTGGGCCTGTCCCTCTCCGGCAATATCCGTCAGCGCATAGAGGGCTGCGATCGACACACCGGAAGCAGTCTTGCCCGTGAGCTTCCCGGCTGCGCGAATCCTGGAGCGTTCCTCCCCGGTTCCGATTCTGCGTGAGTAGAACATGCGGAATCCCTCGTGGGAGAAGAAGCGGTTCCCCTCCACGAAGAATGGACGCTTCTCCTCGTAGTAGGTCTCGAAGGACGACAGGTTCAGAAGCGCGGGATCGGCCTCCACCTGTCCGAAGTCCGGCTGGAAGGTCGCATTGAGTGTGAGATCCGATGTGACCCCGTACTTCACGTCGAGACCGAAGTTGTCAAAATGATCGAGCACATCTTCATCCCCCACCGCGGACGGATCCGTCGTGCGATGGACAACGTACGGCAGAAGCTCAAGCTGCCTGGCGGACGGCACATCGAAGAGTCCCGTTATCTCACCGAACCGACTGACGAACCCGGACACCTCCCTCTCCCAGTTCACCCATGAAGTGTCCTCACCGCGGGAGTGCATGTAGCGGTAGATGTTCAGACCCCACGTCATCTCGCTGCCATTGCTGTACCGGACGGCGGCGAACGGGATCCGCATCTCAGTGTACCAGCCGTTCTCATCCACGAATGTCTCGGCCTCCCAGACAGCATCCCAGTCCGGGTCCATATGGCCATCGTTGTAGACATAGACGTCGCGCTGGACGCCGCGCGGATTCACTCGGAAGTTGTACCCGCTGCTGTGATCGTGGTAGGTATCCAGGTAGATGCTGACGACGTCCGAGCCAACCATGTTGTCACGGCGACAGAGCTGGCCGCGGATGTCATCCGAGTCGGATTCGAAACAGGCTACGCCAAAGTAGATCGCTTCGTCATCATAGACGATCCTGAAGGTCGTCTGCTCACTCGCGTCCTCTCCGCGGTTCGGATCCCACTGGCGAAAACCCGTCGCCAGCTCCGCATTCTGCCAGGCTGGATCATCGAGCCGCCCATCCAGGGTGATGGTCTCGTGGTCACTGAGCCTGTGTGCACAGATTGATGGACGTTCCGATGCGATGCCGTCAGCTTGCCCGCTCAGACCGCCGACCACATTGGTCGGCTGGAACGCGTTGAAGGAAGCCGAGACACATGTGGTCGAAACAATGAACACGAGCACTGCGGTCAACACAAGCACGGACAGCAGACGCATTTTCCACCCCCGAGGAGTTCCCGGCCAATCGCCTCATCTCGACCTACTGCCTCATTCTGACACACAGAGACACGGCAGCGTTGGATGCTCACGTATCCCCCGCGCGCATCTACTGAGCCTCATAGACAGACTGGCTTCTCTCTTGTTAGATTGTACTACTCAGTAGTATGAGTTGGTACTGTAGGAAATTCCAGACGGAAGGAATGCCGCATGAAATCGATCGCTCTTGCTGTCTGCGTGCTGCTCCTGATGACGTGCACGGTTGCTGGAGAGGGACTCGTCGAGCGGTTTGAGGGAGCATTCCCTCCTTCCGACTGGGTGGTCCACGACTCCGCGGGAAACGGTGTCATCTGGCACAGGAACAGCTACTGGGATGTTGAGAATTGGACGGGAGGCGCCGGGCTCTGCGCCTGCGTCGAATCTTCAGTAGCAGGGACACTGGCATTCGACACAACAATCGAGACTCCGCAATTCGAGTGCCCGACCGATGCTATCCTCTTCTTCCGCGTCAACTACCAGAATTTCATTGACAGAGATCTCTTTGAGGTGGACCTCTGGGCCGAAGGAGCCTGGACGAACATCCTGAGCTGGAATGAGGATCACGGGGGCTGGTATCATCTCCCTGGCCACGACGTCGTCATCCCCCTGGACCTCTTCGCCGGGAGCACGATAGCGCTGCGATTCCACTACTCCAATCCGAGTGGAGAAGGCAACTGCTGGTACGTTGAGATTGATGACGTGATCGTAGGTGATGAAGCGCCTGTCGAGCATACCCGCTGGGGCAGCATCAAGGCCATGTACAGGTGAGCTCGACGGCTTGCGGGTCCGGATACAGCGTACGTGCCCACATTACCTGAGCACGATCATCTTCCGCTCGCGCTCAAATCCTGGACCTTCGAGTCTGTAGAAGTAGACACCCGCCGCGACACGGTCCCCGCTCGAGTTCCGCCCGTCCCAGACGACCTCCTTGCGGCCCGGCGCCTCGTCCCCCCGCTTCAGTCGCCTCACGAGTCTCCCCCGCACATCGAAGACATTGAGCGTCACCGCTCCGCCTTCAACCGGTACATCGTACTGAATCCTCGTCGAGGGTCCGAACGGATTGGGCCGGTTCTGGTAGAGGGCAAACGATCGCGGCATCTGGGGATCGTCGCCGACACCGGTCTCATCGGCAAACCACGTTACGAGGAGCTGGTAGCATGATGGAAAATCACCGAGCTTCGTGTAGACCAGTTCGGCCCGCCACAGAAGCTCGTCGCCCGGGCTCGCGAACACAAGGGGCCGGCTTCCCGGGAGGACCTCCTCCCACGTCGCCCCGCCATCCGCGCTCAGCTCCCAACGGATGGAGTCCACCTGAACGGTCTCGATCTCGACGTTCAGGATCTCGCCGGTCGTCGTGCCGACGGGAAGCGACATCACGAAGTCCTGCTCGGTGTCAAGCCGATGCTGGAAGACCTCCATCACCTTGATTCCGGACTCGCTGTCCGTGACATATGCATAGTCACCCGCCAGCACAACGCTGTACGCCCAGTCATCTACATCGGTCCGACCGAGCGAGATGGGATTGGCAGGATCCGAGACATCCACCGCCTCGACACCCCACACTCCGAGAGTGACGTAGGCCACATCTCCCCTGACGGCGACACCGTAGGCGCCGGCGGCGATGTCCAACGATCCCATCTCAAGCGGGTCTGAGGAATCGCTGACATCGATGATCCTGAGCCCTGTACCGGCATCCGCCACATACGCGATCCCACCTCGAACCTCGACCGCACGCGCATCCTGTGGCACGTCACAGCACCCGACTATCGCCAGGGTCTCGGGATCACTCGCATCGAGCACCTGGAGGCCTCCATAGCGATCAGCCAGGTAGATGATGTCCCCATCCACGACCATGTCGTAGGCCGTACCTGGAGTATTACACAGACCGACCAGTAGTGGACTCGCCGGGTCCGTAACGTCGTAGGTTTCAACGCCGGCGTTTCCATCGGCCATGAACACGCTGTTCCCGCTTGCCACAGCATCGTAGGCGAATCCGGAAGAGTTGTAGCTGCCGACCTCCCTCGGCGCCTCAATGTCAGTCACATCCATTACGCGCAGGCCGAATCCGCCGTCGGCTACGTAGCAGTAGTTGCCGGCCACATCGAGCCCGTATGATCTGCCCGGTGTGTCGACATCTCCGACGTGCACAGGGGCGAGAGGATTCGTGATATCAATGATCTGAAAGCCACCGAGTTGGTCACCTATGAAGGCATGATTTCCATCGACGACAATTCCGTACGCGTCGCCCGGAGTGTTGCTCGTTGCCATCGTCTCCGGGGGAACGGGCGAACCCACGCGCACGATACTGAGACCGTCTGCCGTATCTGCAATGTATGCGTAGCTACCGGCCACAGACACACCGTGCGGCCCCATTGGAGAGTCAAATGCGTCCTCCAGAACAGGAGCGGTCGGATCGCTCACATCTATGACCGAGAGGCCGCCCAACCAGTCCGCGACGTACACTCGATCTCCATCGATGAAGAGGGAACTCGGCTGTCCGTATCCCAGAATGGTCCCCATCTCCAAGCCGCCATCGGGCGAACTGATATCAACGGCCTGAAGGAACGACTCGGCGGGAGCCAGCCATGCAACGCTGAAGCCGGCAACGTAGGCGATGTCGCCCGCCGCGGCCACGGCGTAAGCATCCCCGGATGTCACGAGTTTCCACGCGCTGATGGGAGCGGTAGGGTCATCGATATCGAGGACGAGGAACCCCGCACTCTTCGCCGCTACGAAAGCGTGGCGGCCGCTGACAACGATATCCATACACTCGCCGGCCGTGTCCAGCGAACCCGCCAGGAAGGGGGCCGATGGATCGCTGATATCGACCACTTGAAGGCCGTCCCCTCCGGCCGCAATGTACGCATGATCGCCGGAGACCGCGACTGCGAGCGCCGCACCGGGCACTGCGCAGCTGCCGACGAACGCCGGGGCTCCGGGGTCACTCACGCTGATTATCTGAAGCCCCTCAAGCCGGTCGGCCACGAAGGCGAGACCACCCGCTACGGCAATGTCCCAGGCACTGCCAGGCGTGTCGTATTCCCCCGTGATGAACGGAGCAGCGGGGTCGCTGATGTCGATGACCTGCAACCCGGCCGCGTCGGCAGCGACATATGCGACATCGCCAATGGCAACGACGCCGAGCCCAATGCCCGGAAGACCTGTGCTGCCGACCATTCGCATCTCGAAGATCGGGAGTTGTATCCGCCCGGTGGTTGTGTCCCAGACTGCGGTCGTGGTGGTAGCGTCCTTGAACTCCGTACCCGAGAAATCCTCAGAAAAAACATGGAAGCCCGCGGTCGCCGAAGTCGCGAACACGACCAGGAGCAGCGTAACCAGCAGTCGGAGCATGAGCTTCCACCTCTCCATGATAGACATCCCCCTTCGCCACAGATGTGCGAATCAGTGACACTTACCAAGAATACCACAATCGGCGAGGCCGGTCAAGTACAGGTCCGACGGGGTAGTGTACCGGTTCCTTCAAGGGGGTATACCTCTGAGAGACCGAAGCCTCCCAAGAGGCATGGTAGCCAAGTTATGGTCGGAAGTAACGGACTGTGCACAGGCCGGGCCGGCGCTCATGAGATGCTACGTGGGAAGCTCTGCAACAACTGGGAAGTTGCTGAGGTCCTTTGCGAATGCACCCCGAAGGAATGAGTCCACCCACCAGAAGACGTCGTGACGCCTCACGATCTGTCGCATGCTGCGCATCCTGCGCCTGCGCTCTTCAAGCGGCATTGTGAGGGCGGTGTGAAGTGTCCCCGCCACACCGACGACGTCGTGGGGATTCACGAGCAGGGCTGCGTTCCCCAGCTCCGCCGCGGCGCCGGCGAACTCGCTCAGAATGAGCACACCGCTCTCTTCAGAATTGGCGGCGCAGTACTCCTTCGCTACCAGGTTCATTCCGTCCTTCAGCGAAGTGACGAGCCCGATCTCCGCCGTACGATAGTACGCGATGAGCTCCGTCTGCTCGAGCGAACGGTAGATGTAGTGGACGGGAACCCACCCGGTCCGCTGCGTGAACCGCCCGTTGATCTCACCGACCGACCGCTCGATCCGCGTCTTGAGCGCCTTGTATTCCGGAATGCCGCGCCGGCTCGGCACGACGATCTGAACGAGCGAGACGCAGTTCTGGAGCTCTGGATGGCGCACGAGCAGCCTCCTGAACGCATCGAGGCGGTGAAGGATCCCCTTGCTGTAGTCCAGCCGGTCGACGCCGAGGACGATCTGACGGTCGGGCAGGTTCGCGTGGATCTGCCACGCGCACTCGGCGACCTCGTCGCTGTCCGCCTTCTCCGAGAAGTAGTCGAAGTCAATGCTGATCGGAAACGCGCCAACCCGGAACTCGCGGTGCTCGGTCGTGAGGCCGCATACTTGTCCTCTGCCGCAGTAGATGGCTTCGCCGAGGATTGTCCGGAGACAGTGGACGAAGTTGCGCCGGTCGCGCATCGTCTGGAAGCCGACGAGATCACATTCCGTGAGCGCCGTCAGGATCTCTGCCCTCCACGGCAGCCGGAGGAACATGTCGAGCGCCGGGAAGGGAACGTGAAGGAAGAAGCCGATCTTTCCCTTGAAGCCCATCTCCCGCATGTACTTCGCCGTGAGCATCAGGTGATAGTCGTGAAGCCAGACGAAGTCATCGTTGCCGGCCGTCCGCACGACCACCTCGGCGAACTCGCGGTTCACGTCCTTATAGGTATCCCAGTACGAGGGATCGAAGTTGCAGAGGGACTGCATATCGTGGAAGAGCGGCCAGATGATCTCGTTAGAGAACCCCTCGTAGTACTTGACGATCTCGTTCGGTGTGAGCCGCACGGGTACGAGCGAGTATCCGATGTCGCTGGCGAGCGATGTCAGCGCACTCTCAATGTCGCCGTCACCGGAGCCCCCCGGCCAGCCGATCCAGGTGCCGCCCCGGTCGCGAAGGACGGGCGCCAGCGCGGTGACGAGCCCGCCAGATCCGGGCTCGACGTGCCAGCCCTCCGTCCCGCGCGAGAACACCACCGGGAGGCGGTTGGAGACGACGATGAGGTTCTCTCTCTGCTGTCGCATCTGCTGGGCCGTCCTGCCTGTTCGTGCGCGCCTCAGGCGTTCGTCACGTCGAGCCACTCGACGAGGAACCACCGGACGTCCGATGCGTCGCACAGCCTTGCGTCGGCCACTGTGTCTGTCGCCGCGTCCCCGACCCGGATGGAGAGCCCTCGGCCCTTGAGCGCCGCGAAGGCGTCCTCGTCGGTGTCGTCATCGCCGATGTAGACGATGAGGTCGTCTGGTGCGCATTCCTCCGCGAGGGCGTTGACCGCTGTCCCCTTGGTGGTCCCCTTCAGACGGAGCTCCACACCGCCGAGGAACGATCTGCATTCCAGGCCGCTCTCCTCTGTATCCCGCGTCCAGAGTTTGCGGAGTGCTTCCTCGCTCGCTCGCGCCTTCGACGCGGCCATACCGCGGGTGTGCAGCGCAACGCTCGCCGGCTTTTTCTCCACGCGTTCCTTGGGCGCGAAGGTCAGGGCCTCCTGCTCCGCCTGGAGGAGTCTTGCCCGCTGTCGAGCCGACGGCAGCATTGTGAACCAGCGCCCGTTCGGGTACCGGAATTCCGTCCCCTGACTCCCAACGACTAGGATCTCGAGATCGCCGAGGAGTTCCAGAAGTTCCTCGATCGGCCGTCCTGTCACGATCGCCAACTGCGTTGTCCCGCTCTCCCTGATGGCGCGGAGTGTCTCCCTGATCCCGTCCAGCGGGAATGCCGCCATCCGATCGATGACGAATGGAGCCAACGTGCCATCGTAGTCCAGAATGAGCATCCTCGACGGAGCCATCGCCACCCGGTCCCAGAAGCCTGGAACGTCCGACACGTGAGGCGCTCTTGAATTCCGGTCTGTCATGCGAGCTCGATTCGGTCCTTCATCCCTGTCGTGAGCGCGACCATCACAGTCAGGTACTCGCGGAGGTGACGGGTCAGAAGGAAGTTCTCGCGGACGAATTCCCTGGCTTTCTTACCCATGGTTCGGAGGCGGTCCGGCCGCTGGAGGAGATAGCACATCCTCAGAGCCGCGCCCTCAGGCGTCGATACGAGGAAGCCCGTATGGTAGTCGATGACCTGGAGTCGAATCCCTCCGACGTTGCCGCCGATCACGGGCCGGGCCTTCCAGAGCGCCTCGGTCACGGTGAGGCCGAAGCCTTCCTTGGTGGACTTCTGGAGGACCACATCGGCGGCGCGCTGGGCCGCGTTGATCTCCCTGTGGGCGTCGGGGGGCAGAAGCAGAATGTGGATGTCCGGGTCGCCGTTCGCGGCGGTGTTCACCGCGTCGAGCACGGCGGCGCCCTCCGGGTCGTCCGTAGCCGTCCCGCCCGCCAGGACCAGCTGCAGATCGGGGCAGGATCTCCGCGCGAGTTGGAAGGCCTCGATGACTCCGACCGGGTCCTTGAACCAATCGAAGCGCGAGACCTGCACAGCGAGCCGTCGTGTCCGATCGATGCCATACCGCCTGCAGACCTCATCGATCTCCGACGCCGGCAGATCGATGTTCTTCTCGCTCAGCGGATCGATGCTGGGCGGAATGATGTACTGAGGGTGTGGTAGTTTCTGAGCGAAGTCGGGTAGCGAGAAGATGCTCGCGTCGTACCCCTCGAGGAATCCGCGCAAGTGCTTCCAGACCGGTCTGTGCGGCCGGCTCGCGTCGATGTGACAGCGCCAGATCCAGCTGCCGCGACGCTTCGGGATGAAGCTCAGCAGCGGCGCCGGCTGTGGGTCGTGGACGAAAACGAGATCCGCGGACGCCAGCTTCTCAGAGAGCGTCTTGGCGTTCTCGCGGTTCACCGCCTCATAGTGCTCGTACTGGCTTGCGGAGATGGGGACCCGATTGCCCTGCAGTGCGTTGTGGAACGACTTGGTTACGCCAAAGAAATCTGGGTCGCCGGTGATAACCTCCCACGTCGTCTCGATGCCGAGCTCCTGCATGAGCGGTACGAGCTTCGCGAGGATCTCCGCGACTCCTCCGCCGACGCGTGTGGAGTTGACGTGTACGACGCGCTTGCCGGCTAGCGGCTCGGCGAGCTGTCGGAGTTGATTGACGACATCTTCACCGGTGATGTCAGCGTATCGTGCGAGTGATGAAGACACTGAGAGTGCTGCCCCTTCCGTTCGTGGTGCTCCGCGCGACCGCCCGGGCGTTCTCCCGTGAGCTACCCGGCGAGTGTTTCCAACAGCGTTTCGAACAGCTCCTCACGGATCTCGACCAGACTTCTGAAGAACGGATCCACCTGGGCAAGCCGGTCGCAGGCCGCACTGTAGTCGCCCGGCAGTCCCTGAAGCCATGTGCGGAAGTCGTCAATACCATCCGGCGTCCGCCTCCGCGCGTCCACGAAATGGTAGAATACGCTCCCGACCGACATGGCGGACACAGCGCCTGCAAGGCCCGCCGGGTCTATCACCGTGAGTTCCGAGTCGAACACAACGATCTGCGAACGCACGAAGTGGAACTGCGACTCGCGCGGCGTCCAAGGGAGAACCTCGACTAGGTCGAGTTCCTCGTCGATGATGTCGAGCAGCTCTCTGCGGAGCTCCTCCATGTCGTGGAAGTCGGTCGGATCGAGTACGCCGAGCCGCTCGGCCAGCCGCTGGTTGTGTAGTGCGTCAAAGACCCAGATGGCAAAGTCGTTGTTGTACCTGGGATCGTCGAAGACGGGGCGCAGCAGCGTACCCCAGAAGTGGTAGTATATGCTCGCGGGGTCGACCGTCGTCAGCTTGTCACGCAGCTCTTTGAGGTTCTGCGCCCGCTCGCCTGTCGCCAGCGCCGCCAGAGCGCAGTCCTTCACCCGAAACCGCAGTTCCTCTCCGGAAGCGGCTGGCATTGGACGCGGCACAGGAACTCCTCGTTGGCGTCAGATGTCGGCGGTTGCCCGCAGCTATAACTGAACACGCGCGGCGGCGCATAATACCAGGTCGTCGAGGCGTGTCAGACGGCAACT
>JAUWBY010000197.1 GCA_030609605.1 Candidatus Eiseniibacteriota bacterium | reverse complement strand
AGGTGTCTGGTCAGCGGCGCCAGCGTCGTCGGTCGCCCAGACCTCGAATCTGTGCAGGCCGGCAAGCGGGCCGAAGAGCACCGTCGTCACGTCCGGGCCGACCGTTATGCTCTGAGCTATGTCGGGGTCGGGTGCCACCTGTTTCCACTGGTTGTCCTGCCTGGCAAACAGACGGTAGTCATAGGCTACTATCACACCGTCCCGATCCCTGCCAGTCCACTCAAACGTCACCATGGGACCGGTGACCGAGGCGGGGCCACGGGTGATCTCGGTTTCGGGTAGAACCGTGACTGCCGTGAACACCAGCGATTCCGGTGACGGATCACGGGCCCACTCGTTGTCGACCGCCCTGACCGCGAAGGAGTGCAGGGCATATGCGTTCGCTTCGTCGAATTCGTCCGCGGCGTCAAGCATGAAGATACTGTCGGTGCTTACTACCGTGCGCCCTACCGAGTCTATCCACGTGCTCCAGGACTCGACGTCGTCCGGTTTGTCCCAGGCGGTCTCGAAGAAGAGAATCTCTCCGTCCTCATCCCAGCCGAACCAGTTCATACGCACGCGATAGTTGGCCTCACTCCCCTCATCAGGGCAGAAGGAGAGCGTGGTCTCAGGCGCGAGGTTCGGTACGCGAGTTCCCGGGTCCTTGCTGCAGCCGAGCAAGAAACCGGAAGCCAGGGCAGCAGCGAACATCATCAGCACCAGTAGTTTCTTGAACCTGGTCATCGTTTCGTGTTCCTCCTCAAGAAGCGCCCTCAATGGCGACGCTTCCTCCGGTTGGCTGTCCGGTGCTAATCGCATTCCTTGACGTAAAAGCGGACTACGTTCCAGGACTGCTCCCAGCATCCAGCGTTGTCCTGGGCTCTGACCCTGAACTCGTGGTACTCAGGGAGGGGAGGTGGACCTGTCGGGCTGATGTCCTCGTAGGCCCAGCTCGTGCAGGACTGCTCGGGAGTCACCTGGCAGACTCTGTATGCATTCATCGAGGGGTCGAGCACGAACTGATACGCCGCGACCTCTCCGTCGTCGTCGGAGCCATCCCACAGTATCTCGAAGTCCGGACAGAGCGTCTCGCCGACCGCAGGGAAGGTGACTGCCGATTCGGGCGGCCGATTGTACCAGAAGATGAATTTCTCCCTGTCATCCGGGTTGTCGCTCGATCTCTCGAACGTTCCCTGGAGATCCCTGGAGTTAATCTCGAACACATGCTTTGCGTTCCCGCCCTGCGGTGAGTTGCGGCTCTCGATGTGGTGTGAATCCGAGATCGCGACGTTGGACGTGAAGTACCACTCGCTGACGTACGTCTGATCCAGCGTGTCGACACGGAATTCCTTGCGGAAGTCATTGTCGAGAGTGATCCAGATCGACGCCACGCCTACCCGTATGTCCTCGGGCGCCCCAACTCTCTCCTTGTCATGCGCGGTCCAGCGGAACCAGATCGTGTCGCCGTCGGAGACAGTAAGCGTGCCCGTTTCATCTTCAGGCTCGATGATCTCGCTGTCGGGTTCGAAGTTCATCACGAACTTGTAGCTCTCCGGGAAATTCTCAGCGCCCGTCTCGTCCTTGCCCTTGACGTAGAAAAAGTGCGTGCCGCTCGAGACGGTCGGGTACGTCGCGCCCATGCTGTCACCATATGCGGAGAACGGGTTGCTGTCCATCCGGTAGCTGTAGTGAATCGGAGCTCCGAGACCGTCGGGATCCCAACCGTCCCAGAGGAACCGCACCGGGCTGAACATCAGCACGGTATCCTTTCCGTCCGGATAGAGCTCTTCGGGCACGCTCGGATCGAGCGGCCCGCCAACGCGATAGAGCCATCTTATCTCCGGGACGACGGTCCAGGCGTCGAACCTGACCCTGGCCGCTGTGGGGTCGAGCTTGCCCTCGTTATCGACCGCCCGGACGTAGAACGTGTGCCGCCTCGTTTCGCCGGCCGAATCGATCAGGGCTTTGAACAGGCTGTCGCTTCTCGTCGTGAACTGCCACGGGGAATCGTCCGCGCCGTACGGTGGCACGGTGTCGTCCCATGCGAAATGGTACGCCACCACGAAACCGTCCGGATCTGTGCCGTCCCAGTACATGTGTATTCTGTAGTTCGCCTGAGTATAAGGACCTGGCGCACTGGTCAGCCGAGTGCTCGGAGCGAGATTCGAGTCGATGAATATCTCCTGCTGCTTCCGGCATCCGGTCAGGAAGAGCATCGCCGCGAGTGGAACTGCCAAGAGGGCAACCGCGAACACACCTGCTGCTAGTCTCCTGAACGACATCATGGTTGTGCTTCCTCCAGGCTCAGGGTAATAGGAAATCAGTCACAGGCAAGACCTGCGACGGGCGCGACCCCTCCGGTGCCGGATGGTCGTGCCCCCCCACTAAGGGTTGACCTTTTGATGGGGGGGGTTCCACTAATGATTATACCGCCCGTCCATATCATGTCAACAGAAAAAGCCCCACTGGCACGGGGTGTTGTGCGCGCGCAACATCTGTGCTAGTCTGGAGTTGGAACAAAACCGGTTGACAGTGGCGTCACCGGTAGGTAAACTCCCTGCCATATAGCTTGAACAGGTGTGACCGGGCCGGGCGCACCCCTAACGGGCGTGCGGACCGCGGGGTTGGGTTCATGATTCTGACCCCCTCTGGACCCAGGGAAACAGCAAGAGTGGGAGGTGGTCAGAGGAGACAAAGCAGTGCGAAGTGTGTTTGAGCAGTCAGAGGGAAGTGCCACAGAGGACCGCGACCTGTATGTGATGGAGCGTGTCGCGGCAAGGGGGAGGAGAAGCAAAGTAATGAGAAGAGTCTTCTTGACTGTTTCGGCGGGACTCATGGTGCTGATGCTGACAGGCACGATCAGCCCGCTGGCAGCGCAGACTGAAACGGCGGCCGACGTCGAGGGCATGGTTGCCATGGCCGAGAGCACGGTCGTTGATACGGGACTCGTCGACACTACGGCCGTCGACTCGCTCGCGGCCGCGGTGGTGGAAGAGCCCGTCGAGCCGGAGCCCGCGCCTAAGGCGAGCGGCTTCGCGCAGAGTGGCCTTGTTGACTTCTTCAACAAGGGCGGGAAGTTCATGTGGGGCCTTCTGTTCCTGTCCATCGTCGGTGTCGCAGTCATCATTGAACGGGCCATCACTCTGCACAAAGCCCGCTCGGATGTCCGCAAGCTGATGGAGGAGGTCGTGGGTGCGCTCAAGAAGGGGCGCCTGGACGAGGCGGTCGAGATCTGCGCGAACATGCGTGGTCCGATCCCGCAGATCCTCCACGCGGGCCTCATGCGGGCCAAGAAGGGAACCGAGGCTGTTGAGAAGGCCATCGAGACAGCGGGCATCATTGAGATGTCGTTCCTCGAGAGAGGACTCATCATCCTGGCTACCGTCGCGAACGTCGCACCTCTGCTCGGGTTCCTCGGGACGGTCTCGGGTATGGTCGGGGCCTTCGAGGCGATTGCTCAGGCTGAGCAGGTCAGTGCCAAGCTGGTCGCGAGCGGTATCTCAGAAGCGCTGATCACCACGATGACGGGTCTTATGATCGCCATCCCGACGCAGGTCGCGCACAACCTGTTCGTTCAGCGAATCGATCGATTCGTGGTTGAGATGGAAGACAGCGCGGCGGAGCTGGTTGACATACTCACCGAGATGGACAAGTAGGGAAGACCACGAGTAGGCGGAGCGGGATCTCACGAGGCTCCCGCACCGCAGGGAAGGCACTGGAATGGCGAAATTCAGGAAAAGAGCGAGGATATCAGCCGACATGGTCGGCGAGTCATCGATGTCGGACGTCGCCTTTCTGCTCCTCATCTTCTTTATTGTGAGCACGACGTTTCCCGAGGTAGGTCTGCCCATGATCCTGCCGAGCAAGGCAGGAGACGTGAAGCAGGTCAAGCGGGACAACGTCATGCAGATCGTAACGGCGAGGAGTGGCGCGTACTTCATAGATGTCGACACTGAACCAACGCCGCTCTATGAGCTCAAGGGGATCGTGAGACAGCGCCTCACGGACAACGACAATCTGATTTTGTCCCTGGAGACGCATCCCGATGCTCCATACGGGAGTATGATCAACGCACTCGACGAGGTGACGCTCGCCTACAACGAACTGGCGGCGGCGAACATCAAGCGAGAGCACAGGATCTCCCTTAAAATGCTCGACATAGAGTAGGCAGGCCGGAGGTAGTCAATTGGAGCTGAGGAGGAAAGTGGGGAGCGGGGCCAGAATCCCGACATCCTCGATGGCGGACATCGCGTTCCTGCTGATCGTCTTTTTTATGGTGACGACGATCTTCAAGATGGAACAGGGTCTGGCCATCACGCTTCCCAGGTCGACGGCCGGTGAGAAGATCCCGAAGCAGAACGTTGCGCACATCTGGATTGATAGAGGCGGGACCATCTCCATCGACGACTTGGTGATCAGCGCGCGTGACGTCGAGTATGTTGTCAGCGCGAAGCTTCGTGAGAACCGGGGGCTCATCGTCTCTTTCAACACGGATGAGAATGCCCCGTACAGGGTTGTCAACGAGGCAATGGAGAGGCTCAAGCTGGCCAACGCACTGAGGGTTACGTTCACCACGGTGCCGGTAGAAGAGTTGTAGGCGATATCGCGGTCGGCAGGGGGCCGACGCGATTCGCTGATTAG
>JAUWBY010000151.1 GCA_030609605.1 Candidatus Eiseniibacteriota bacterium | reverse complement strand
ACGCGAGGGAACTCACACCTGATCTCGAAAAGGGAATCAGAATGATGGCGGACGCCGGCATCGTTATGCTCCAGCAGGGTCCCCTCCTCAAGGGGATAAACGATGACCCGGGTGTCATGAAGGAACTCAATGAACGTCTGGTTGCGCTCCAGGTACTCCCTTACTACGCGATCTGGGGCATCTCCTCTCCGGGGACCGAGCATTTCATGGTCGACGGAGAGCATGCCAGCAATCTGGTGGCGGCTCTTGAGAACACAACGTCCGGCTTCTGCGTGCCCCATCTCATAACCATAGCCCGCGGTGACAAGGTCCGCATGATGGGCTGGTCTCCGGACAAGGCGGCCGCTCACCTCAAGAACCGGACACATACAGGCGCAAGTGCACCAATGAGCACGAGCATCATGAATGTTGCTCCACACAAGTAGCGGGTCCGCCTTCGGCTGAAGACCCACTACTGTGAGACGGCGGCCTCCCGGCCGCCGTCTCGTGTTATGACATCCGGATGCACATAGAGCTCCCATTGCTCTGATTGACCCGGTCATCCTGCTCGGCCATCTGCACTGTTCATGCCGTGACCACCTCCCAGCGCCGACATCCGGCCAAAGTTGCATCTTGCCACACGAGCCGCACGTTTTGTCAATGTGAGGTCCGTCTGTTCAACGAAAGCACAGTTCAGGCACAATCCGACCCGTCTTGAGCCTTCTTCTGACCCCTTTGCTGGTACACCTCTTGCTGTACATCGGGCATGTCCACAGGTCTGCAGCCGAAAAGGGGCTGTGCGCTAGACAGTTTGTCCAAGCGGGAACCAACCCGCATGAGGAGGAGATCATGAAGTCTGTGCGATCCGGAGTCGGCTATTCCGACACCACGGATTCGGCTGCTGCCGGGCGTCAGGCCGCCGAGAAGGCAATGATGTATGCATCAACAGACAAGAGTGACTTCACGATGGCGTTCTGCGGCGGCAACCACGATCCGTTCGCTTTTCTCAAGGCCGTTGGAGAGATCGTCGGCGAGACCACTCTCATTGGCGGAATGACCGTCGGCGTGATCACGAACGAGAAGATCGGCTACGGAGGCTATGAGACCGGCGTTGCCGTCGTGTCGGCAGATGACATTCGCTTCGATGCCGTAGCGGTCGGCAATCTGAGCGACGGCGAGGAAGCCGCCGGCGTTGAATTCGGGCGACTCCTCTCCGAGAAGTCGAGGCTTGATTCTAAGGGCGCGCTCTTCTTCTACGATTCCATCAAGCAGTCAGACCCGTTCGCCGTCAACCTCGCCAGTCAGCTGGTCAAGGGAGTAGAGAAGTCGCTTCCCATCCCGCACATGCCGCTCCTGGGCGGAGGAGTCATGAAGGACTATCAGTGGCACGAGGCGCCGATCTTCGCCGGTGACCAGGCCCTGATGCAGCATGCCGCAGGAGTCGTCGTCTCGGGGAACTGCGCCTTCCACCACGCTATCAGCCACGGGTGCGAACCGGCAAGCGACTACCACACTATCACAAACATTGAGGGACCTATCGTCCGCGAACTGGATGGCAGACCCGCCCTCAATGTGATCGAGGATATCATCGGAGCCGGAGCCGGCGATGACTGGCGGCAGTATTCCCTTCTGGTGACTCTCGGAGCGAACTACAGCGATGACCCGTACGGCGACTTCAAGGAAGATGAGTACGTCAACCGTCTCATCGCCGGGGTCAATCCCGAGGACGGCTCGCTCATCCTCTTTGAATCAGACTTCGGGCCGGGTGAGAAGGTCCAGATCATGCGGCGCAGCAACGAGAAGATGCTCGAATCGGCGCGTTCGATCTCCGAGAGCCTTCTTGACGAGGTCAAGGATTCCGACCCGTTCCTCGGTATCTACATCGACTGCGCGGGCCGCACGAGTGGTTTCTGCGGCGCTGGCGCTGAGGAGGGAGCCTTCGTTCAGGAGACGATCGGCGCCGAGATGCCGCTGCTCGGTTTCTACTCAGGAGTGGAAGTAGCTCCGTTCATGGGCGGGTCGCGCGCGCTCGACTGGACGGGCGTCCTGATCGTCCTGTCCGAGGACCGTTAGCATGGATTTGTGGGAGAGCCATCAGCGTGGCCGATATCGAACACAATAGGGAAGACCGCGTAGTTGAACTGGAACACCATGTGGCGGGCCTCCGGAAACGGATGGAGAAGCTCGGAGGTGAATCGGTACGCTCCGAGTACAAGATACTCCATCTGACTCAGGAGGTCCGCCGTTCCCGCGAGGCGTTCGGCTTTCTCACGGGCTTCCAGAACGACATCGGCGCGGCCGGTTCGATTGGTTCGCTGTACGCCACAGCGCTCAAGGCCATCGTGGCCGAACTGTGGATGAAGCGGGCCGTCGTGCTGGAAAGAGACGGATCGGCGGGCGTGTACCGCCCCGTGGCTACTCTCGGGTACCAGACAGACGCGGCCGCGGTCGAGTTCTCGCTTCCCGAGGAAGCGTCGACCCTCTGGTCCAAGCCCGCGCTTGTGAACGGCGAGACCGACTCCAGCGAATGGATCAGCAACGTCCGAACGAGTCTGTCACTTCCCTTCTTCACCTGGATTCCGAGCATCACAGACAACGGTGTGGAAACAGTACTCGTGGCCGGCTCGCTTACGGAAGACAGTGCTCAGGAGCCCCGGCTGACCGACCACGATCTGGCGCTCCTGACATCGGTTGGAGCCATTCTGTGGGTGGGACGGATGAACCTCGTCGCCCGGCAGAACCTGAAGCTCCAAGTTCGTTACGAATCGCTGCTCCACCGCATCTCTGAGGTCCTTCTCAAGGACTACGACTCCCCGAAGAGCCATTTTGACAGCGTCATAGCGCGCGTTGGAAAGGCGTGGTCACTCGATCGTGTTCGCATCGTCGAGAGGCTCTCGGCTGAGCGCATGACGAACGTGACACACGAATGGGTGGCACGCGGCACTGAATCGGCGGGGATCGATCGATCGCACCCAATCGAAGAGATCCCGGAGTGGCGAGACAGCCTCGCCCTCGGCGAGCAGATACGGGTGGACAATGTCGGTCTCTTCCCGAAAACCCGTGTGTCCGAACTCAGTGAGCAGGGCGTGAGATCTCTTCTTGTTCTGCCAATCACCGTGCGTGGAAGTGTGGTCGCGTGGATGAGTTTCGAACAGTGCTCCCGCCTGCGCATCTGGACGGGCGAGGAGACTCGCATTCTGGAGGTCATCGCCGGACTCGTGGCCAGAGCGATCGCCCGCGAGACTGAGCTGGAGGAAAGAGCACACCTCGAGGCCGAGTACTACCACTCCAAGAAGATGGAGGCGGTCGGCCAGCTCGCCGGTGGAGTCGCGCACGACTTCAACAACCTCCTGACAACGATTCAGGGCTATGCGCAGCTCCTGATGAATCGCCTACCGGAAGAGTACAGGGAGGTGGGAGGCCTCAAGGAAATAGTCATGGCCAGCGAGCGCGCTGCGGGACTCACTCGCCAGCTCCTGACCTTCAGCCGCAAGGACAAGACAGAGACAAGTACTCTCGACATCAACGAGACCATAGATGAGATGATGAAGCTCCTCAGACGGATGCTGGGCGATGGCATAGAGGTCACGCTCGACCTCGACACCGAAATGGGATTGACGGTGGGTGACAAACACCAGATCTCCCAGATGGTGATGAACCTCGCCGTCAATGCGAAGGACGCCATGCCCCAGGGCGGAAAGATCCACATCACCACACGCGAGTTTGCAGACATAGGACCACTGGCGCAGCGATTCACGACTCCGGGGGTCGAAAGATGTCACCTGATCGAAGTAGCAGACACCGGAACAGGAATGAGTGCGGAGATCAAGGAGAGGGTCTTTGAACCGTTCTTCACGACCAAGGAAGCAGGTAAGGGAACCGGTCTGGGGCTCTCTATAGTCTTCAGCGTCGTACGGCGCCACGGCGGCTTTGTGGAGCTCGACAGCGAGCTGGGCAAGGGCACAACCTTCCGCATATTCCTGCCCGTCAAGGAGCCGGAACAAGAGGAGAGCGCGAAGACGACCGGGCTCGAGATGACGCTGGGCCATGAAACGATTCTCGTCGTCGAGGACGACGCAAGCATCCGCTCGCTCATCACCGACATCCTCAAGGCAAGCGGCTACGAGGTGCTGTCCGCCACGAACGGCCGCGAGGCGCTGGAGGAGATGAAGCATTCCGGCGACGACATATCCCTGGTCATGACCGACGTGGTAATGCCTGAGATGAACGGCCGCGAGCTGTGGGACTCGTTCATCGCAGCGGGCTACGACCTTCCGGTAATCGTGATGAGCGGATACCCAAAGGGTGAAGAGGACGGGGGCTTCCTTGACGAAGCCGCCAGCTATCTTCAGAAGCCGTTCGGCCCCAAGGAGGTCACCGAGGCCGTCAGGCGTGCCCTCGACGACGCCGCCGACACACTGCACGGCGAGAGCCGGCAAAGCCCTCTACACTGACACTCCCAACCAGAGCACTTTACCAGAGTACTTCGGGTCCACTCAGCCGTGCGGCAGGCGTGACAGGCTGCCGGCACCCACTCGCCGCTCCGCTGTGCACAGACATGGCGTTGCCTATGCGCGCGTGTCGTGCTATGTTTGGTCTTCGCTTGGTTCAGAGGAGGTAGCGGTGATCCGGGTATTGGTCAGTGGCATCTGCGGCCGCATGGGTAGTATGGTCGCACAAGAGATCGTGGCTTCCGGCGATCTTACACTCGTAGGCGGGCTGGAGTTGCCGACACACGACAGCGTTGGAAGACAGCTCTGTGAGATCTGGACCGGTGCGGATTCCCACATCGCCGTGAGTTCCAGACTCGACGAGTTCGACCGCGGGAGCTACGACGTGCTGGTAGATTTCTCCGTCGCCGCCCAAGCCGTAGCGTGCGCGGAACGCGCGAGCGCAGATGGTCTGGGACTCATCGTAGGAACGACGGGACTCACCGAGTACGAGATGGCCGCCATACAGGCCGCATCGAAAAACGCGCCCATTGTCGTTGCGCCGAACACCAGCCTCGGGATCAATATGCTCTTTGATCTGGTTCGGTCGGCAGCTGAGCGACTGGGCGAATCGTTCGACATCGAGATAGTGGAAGCGCACCACAGCGCAAAGAGAGACGCTCCGAGTGGAACGGCGGCGAAGCTGGCCGAGATCGTAGCGGATGCCCGCGGCGTGGGCCCGGAGATGATACGGGTCGGACGCTCAGGAGTGGAGGCGGCAAGACGTCCCGGAGAGATCGGTGTCCACGCCGTGCGAGCGGGTGGCATCACCGGCAGGCACTCGGTGCTTCTGGTATCTCAAGTGGAGGAAATAGGCCTCTCACACACGGCCTTTTCCAGAGAGGCGTTCGCCGGAGGCGCCGTGCACGCTGTGCGCTTCGTTCACGGGAAACCGCCGGGGCTTTATGACATGATGGACGTACTCAATCTCTAGTTCCGGCAATGGAGGGAACGGTGTCTCATTACCGCGATCTCATCAACCTGATACTGAAGTGCAACGAACTGAAGACGATCCCAAGAATGGGCTGGCGGGTGAGGGGCGTGCGTGACGGAGAGAGCGTGGCCGAACATTCGTTTGCGGTGGCGGTCATATCCATGCTGCTGGCCTCGAGGATGGGAATCGATGTCGATGTGGAGAAGCTTCTCAAGATCGCGCTTATTCACGATCTTCCCGAGCACATGCTGGGTGACATACATGCCCCGGCAACCAGACTTCTGGGTCAGAATGTGAAGGAAGCTGCGGAGTTGCGCATTCTGGAGGAGCTCTTCGGAT
>JAUWBY010000180.1 GCA_030609605.1 Candidatus Eiseniibacteriota bacterium | reverse complement strand
CATACACCACGACGGTGGTGCCACTATTGATGCCAAGACTCCCCATTAGAGTCTCGAAGCTGTCAGGTAGGAGGATCATAGAAGGAACATCGCTCTGTGGGTCCGAGAGTTCGGCCATTCCATTCAAGTAGAGCGCGCCCGGAATATGACCCGCCGTGTAGGTATCTTTGTGCGTCGGCTGACGGAAGTCTGCCATCGCAATGACGCGGATCGCTGGATCGTCGAGGTGAGCAGCCAGCCATTCCGTGGTTGCCAGTGCCTCTGGATGGACATAGGGGGTTGAGGTAGCCGCAACACAAGTGACCACCAGGGTAGCCAGAACAATCACAAGCAGCGAAACTACTACTGTCTTTTTCATCGCTTACCTCCTTTTTGTTTCGAATGCGACGCTCTCAGCGGGCGTCTTCGCTCTAATCAACAAAAGACTGGACAACATCACCTCCTTCCTCCCATCAACAAGGTTCGCATCAGTATTGCATCACGCGCTTCCGTTTCGCTTCCAATTGGCTTCCGCACTTCTACCACACCATGCCATGTGCTACACTGGAACAGCGATCGCCAGGAACATGGGGTGCGCTATGGGAAACGAATGCGACTGTTCTCTTCAGATACGGGCCCTTGGCCAATTCGAGGTCTGTGTCGACGGAATTCCGATCCCCCAGGATCGGTGGCCCCGGCGTAGTGCCAAGACGGTCCTCAAGGTCCTTGTGACTGATCCGGGCCGACCGTTTACGTTCGATCAGCTCGTCGATGCGATGCATCCAGGCGCGGACGTCGCGAAAGCCACTGCCAACATCCACGCACGAATCAGTGAGCTTCGGCGCGTCTTGGAGCCTGGGCTTTCCCGAGGTTGGGATTCGAAGTACATCATCACAATTGGCGAGGGATACGCGTTCGCCCCAACCTGCGGGTGCTGGCTGGACACGCAGCGACTCGAGGCTGGGATCATCGAATCCGAACGTCTGGCCACAGAGGGGCGCTGGGAAGAGGCAGCCCAGGGATTCGAGAAGGCGCTGCTCCTCTATTGTGGGGAGTTCCTTGCGGAGGATCGCTACGCGGAGTGGGCGGATAGCACGCGCTCCCGCCTCCGCGGGTGCTATATCGAGGGGCTGAGTCACCTGGCATCGTGCTACGCTGAACTCGGGCGCTTCCGCCAGGCGATCACCTGCTGCCAGCGCGTTCTCAGTGTTGAACCGTACCGGGAGAGCGTCGTTCGGCGGCTGATGGAGTTCCAGTACAGGATCGGTCTGAGGGCGAAGGCGCTCGATACGTTCAACGAAGGTGTGCGAGCCCTTCGAGAGCATCTGAACGTAGGCCCATCACCAGAGACGTCTGCTCTACGTGAGCAGATCGTGCGCAGCGAGACGTCTCCCGGGGGCGAGCTCGATCCACGGCGTATCGCCGTCCTGCCATTTGCCAACTTCAGCGCCGGCTCTGAGGATGAGTACCTCGCTGATGGGATGACCGAGGAACTGATCGGTCACCTCTCGAGAATCAGGGACCTGCGGGTTGTGGCAAGAACCTCGGTGATGCGCTTCAAGAACACAACGCGGTCCATCGCCCCTATCGCGCGTGAGCTGCGCGCCGGCACACTGTTGGAAGGCAGCGTACGCAGAGCGGGCGAGAGCATCCGGATCAGCGCGCAGTTGGTCGATGCCAGCACCGAGGAACACCTCTGGGCCAGTGAGTTCAGCGGGCTGACGGGCGATTTACTCGCCTTTCAGCAAGACGTGGCTCGCAAGGTGGCCGAGTCGCTGGAGGTCGTGCTGTTCCGAGACGAAGCGCAGCCGTCTGCACGCCGGACTCGTGAGACCTCGGAGGCGTATTCCCTCTACCTGCGTGGTCGGTTTCTTCTTGCGAAGCTCACAGGCGATAGCAGTCTCAAAGCGCTGGCGTATTTCCACAAGGCCATCGGGCTCGACCCGCAGCTCGCCGTGGCACACGTCGGAGCCGCGCGCTGCTACTCGTACCTGGCAGGATGGGAGGTCGGCGACAAAGAGATCCCGCTCTCAAAGGGATATGCGCAGGCCCGGCTTGCCTTGCTGAGGGCGCTTGAGATCGACCCCGCCTCGGCGGATGCGCATGCCGCCCTGGGTCTGGTGCAGGCGATGTTCGAGCACAAGTTTGGTGATGCCGAGGCCAGCTACAAGCGAGCCATCCATCTCAATCCGAGCAGTTCCGACGCTCATGTGTGGTACAGCATAGTACTGATCTACATGAACCGGATCGACGAGGCACTGGCTGAAGCTCGATGTGCGCTGGACCTTGATCCTGTCTCTGCGTGGTGCCATATGAGAATGGCATTCAATTACATCCAAGCCCGGTGCTTCGACGACGCGCGGAGCACCATCAACCGGGGAATCGAGTTGGATCCGTCCCATGTACAGTTATACGACAATCAGGCGAGAATGCACTGGCTCTTGTGGGAGTGGGAGGCGGCGGAGCTTGCGGTGGAGAGGTTTGTCAGTACCGCTCCGTATCCGTTGGACGAGCCGTGGTCCCGCGGACTTCACGCGCTCTACCTCGGGCGGATCTCGGATAGCCTTGCCGCGTTCAGGAGCAAAGCTGCGTCCCGCCTGGGAGACAGGCGGTTCAGGCTCGCGTTCGGACTCGCCCTGTATCACGCTCGCGAATACGAGAAGGTCGTCGCTCTCATGGAAGAGCTCATGGACGCGGATTCGTTCGGGATCCCCTTTGCCGGCAAGAGTTGGCTCCATCTTCTGCGGGCCCTTGCGCTTGAGAGGCTGGGCAATGACGAGGAGGCGACCTCGGCGCTCCAGGAAGCACGAACCGGCTTGCCGGAATGGCTGTACTACACGTTTAGTCGGGGGCCGATCCTCGCAGACGTCGCCGGAGCTCTGATCCAGATCCGTCGCGGTCAGGAAGAAGGACCGCTTCGGACGATCCAGAGACTCACAACTCGCTCGAAGGAAAACGAGGTTGCCTCAGCGTTAGCCATCCTGCACTTCCACTTAGGAAGGATCGACGAAGGCTTCGCCTGGTTGGAGATGGCACTCGAACACCACGATGAATTCCTGTTGACCATCAAGACCCACCCATGGTTCGACCCCGTGCGTGAGTACCCTCGGTTCTCATCCGTATTGAAGCGCATGAATCTAGCTGGCTAGTCACTCAATCAAGTCATCCGTCACCATGAAACACCCAACGAGCACGTTCTACATACAGTCCCCCAGGCTCCAGAAGCCGCGTATTCTTGTGCTTAATCCGACAAGAATCTCACGCTGCGCCGTATAACCTACAGATTGCTTGATCATTTTACATACGGATCGCGACATCCTATGATGAAGAGATTCGCGAGAGCCATCTCGCGATCAAGGAGAGAACAACATGGCTGCGAAGTCGTACCACCTCTGGAATCCATTCACCGTGATGGACGAGTTTCTCAAGACCAAGGACTTCGGACCGTTGACAATCGTTCGCGGAGAGGGACCCTACGTCTACAACGCGCGAGGCAAGCGGTTCATCAACGGCTTCTCCTCCCTGTGGAACGTCGCGATCGGCCACGGTCGCGAAGAACTCGTGGAGGCCGCAGCAACCCAGATGCGAGAGTTGGCCTACGCGTCATGCTTCCGCCAGGCACACCCGCGGGCGATCGAATTGGCCGCCAAGCTGGTAGACATCACGAACGGGCGCTATCAGCATGTTTACCTGGGGACGAACGGCTCGGAAGCTGTCGAGACCGCGCTTAAGATGGCACGACAGTACCATCGGCAAAGCCCGGATGAAGTTGACCACGGGAGATACAAGATCATCTCGCTGAGGCATTGCTACCATGGCGTCTCCTACGGAGCCACCAGCACATCTGGATTGAAGAGTGACGAGGAGAAGTTCGGCCCTCTCCTCCCCGGGTTCGTCCAAATCGAGTCTCCCTACTGCTACCGCTGTCCCTACGGGAAGAGCGGATATCCGGAGTGCGAGCTGGCATGTGCGCAAGCACTCGACGAGAAGATCCGAACCGAAGGACCGCAGACCGTCGCCGCGTTCATCCTCGAACCGATCATGGGGGCGTACGGGATCATCGCTCCTCCGGAAGCCTACTACCGCACGGTCGGCGAGATCTGCCGCAAGCACGGTGTCCTGTTTATCGCCGACGAAGTGACCACGGGATTCGGCCGGACGGGCAAGCTGTTCGTCAGTGAAGACTGGACACCGGCTCCCGACATCCTCTGCCTGGCCAAGGCAATTAGCAGTGGCTATCTGCCGCTGGCAGCCACGCTCGCCACGGAAGCCATCTACCAGCGCTTCCTTGGAGAAGGGAATCAGTTCGAACACGGCTCAACCGCAAGTGGTCATCCGGTCTGTGCTGCGGTCGGCCTCAGGAACATCGACATTCTGATCAGCGAGCGACTGCCGCAGAACGCCGCCACGGTCGGCGCACGGCTGATCGATCGACTCCGAGAACTGGCCAATCGCCGGACACAGATCGGCGAGGTGCGCGGCCGAGGCCTGATGATCGGCATTGAGTTCGTCAGTGATCGGGAGACCAAGGAACCGTTGACGGAGAAGGCAACCTTCAACGTTCTTCTCGACCTCGCGACCCTGGGACTGCTCGTGTACTACCGGCGAAACATCATCGGTCTGCTGCCCCCACTGATCATCGATGACGCAATCGTCGATCAGATCGTCGACGCGATCGACACAGCACTGGACACGGGACTCAAGGCCAGTGTTGCACGCAAGGCAAGGTTGGCAAAAGAGTTCGCGGCCTCGAAGCTCAGGTAACGACGGCTCGATTCGCTGAAGCTGAGAGCGCGGCGAGCTGTACCTATCATATCGCAATCAGCCTGGAGTGATCTGCTCCTCGAAAGGCGATCTAGGTTAAAGGCTGGCGCCCGACGAACGCGTTCTACGATCAGTCCCCCAGGCTCCAAACCTCTGGAGCTAGCTCCGATTTCGCTACCGGCGGACCGCCCAGCGTTCTGGACAAGCCATTCCCCGTTTCACTAGGTATCTCGATCGTGGAACATCACAAGACTCGTTTGCCCCCCACCTTGCTGCAAACGAGAATCGCGCTCGCCTTTCACTT
>JAUWBY010000039.1 GCA_030609605.1 Candidatus Eiseniibacteriota bacterium | reverse complement strand
GGTCCCACAGCGACTACCTTGCCTCTCTGAGGCTTCTCCTGAGCAGTGTCCGGCACGATGATCCCGCCGGCTGTCTTCTGGAGGTTCTCTTCCAGCCTCTTGACCAGTACACGATTGGCCAACGGCTTGATGTTCAGCTTCTTCTTCGCGGGCATCCGTTCCCTCCTTGCAGGTTGGGATATGAACTCACACTCATGCTAGCACTCGGATTCACAGAGTGCTAACGTAGTCGAACAATGATCTCGATGCAAGGGGTTTTTCCGCACTCGCACGCGTGGGCAAACTGCTTCTCAGGAACCGCTCAACTGCCGAGGTTCCTTCTACTCACCAGCCACTCTCCGATAGATGATCCCTAGCCCCTTGAGAGTCAGGTCGGGCTCTGCGCGGGTGATTGTTCTCGACAGAGACGCAATCGTCTTGGCCAACCCCCCCGTAGCGATGACAACCGGCTCTTCTCCCCACTCCGCGATCATTCGTGTCACCACCTCATCAACCTGACCGACAGCGCCATAGAGTATCCCCGCCCTGAGTGACTCGCTCGTCGAGCGGCCGATCACGCTGTCGGGAATCTCCATGTTCACTCCGTGAAGAAGTGCCGCACGACGGAAGAGATTCTCGCTCGAGGTCTCGATGCCCGGAGCGATCGCGCCTCCCCGGTAGTGGCCATCGGCCGTGATCACATCGAATGTCGTCGCCGTTCCGAAATCGACGACGATGACCGGTCCACCTATCAGTTCGTGTACCGCCACAGCGTTCGCCAGTCGGTCGGCCCCGACCTCGGTGGGATCGTAGTAGTCGATCGTGATGTCCATCTCGGTGTCGGATCTCACGACGACCGGTGGGAGCCTCAGGAGGTTTTTCGACATGCGGACGTACGCCGAAGTCAGTGGCGGAACAACAGAGCAGATCACGACGCCCCCGATCTCCTCAAGCCCACCGCACGCCATATCGCAGATCTCCTTCACCCGAAACCCGAGTTCGTCGGGAGTCTGCATCCGATTCGTGCTCACTCGCCAGCTGCCGAGCACTTCGGCGCCGCGAAGGAACCCGAGGACTGTGTTGGTATTTCCAACGTCGATTGCCAGAAGCATCAGTCATGTCCTCTCAATCAGATGACGGCACTCACGATAACGCCTGCCACTATCGCGGAGAACACGCTCGCCAACGTTCCCATGAGATAGTAGTCTGCAAACGACTGATTTTCCAACTCCTTGAATCGTGCGATCGACTTCGCTGCTATCACGAACCCCAACGCTCCCCACTGCCCGAACAGCACCAGCGTGAAAACCACGAATCGTTCGAGCACCCCGATTGTCCGGCCCATCGCATACTCTCCTCGCCCCACTTCCGTGGTCGCGGGAAGCACCTGAGGATAGCGAGCCAGGAGCTTTCTCACAACCGCGGTACCACCCTTCCAACAGAACGCGTAGCCGGATGCGACGACCAGCACCCTCGCCGTCACGGCAGCCACATCCCGCGTGAACCAGGCGGCTGGATTCTCATGCACTCCAGCTCGCACGAAGAGCCACCAGAGCAGTACCACCACCGCGAGGTGTCCAAGCTGATCCAGCAGGAATCCGGGTAGCGCTCTCTCAGGGATCCCTCTCTCGAGAACGCGCCTCGCCCAATCCGCGAACGTGTGGATGACGGCAAGCGCTGCAACCCCCAGGAGCACGCCCGCACTCCTGTACGGCACAAGGAGAACCGCGTGCGTCACAAGTGTCGCCATTCCGTGTCTCAGGAGCGCGCCGGTGCCGGTCTCCTTCTCTCTGGCAACGCTCTCGGTCTGCACAAGGAAATCTGCCAGTACGTGCCCGGCTATGAGCAGAACGAGAAGGACGCCTGCATCGCTCTCTATGAAGTTCCCCACGCCGAGGCTCATTTCACAACCTCACCCCCCCTGAGAAGACGTACAACGACCGTCTCAGCCTCAATCATCGGATCATGATGGGCGGCCTTGAGCGACTTGCTGACCGTCGCTTCAGAGACGTTCCGAGCCGCGGCCACCTGCTTCTGTGCATCGGCTGCGTGGGCGGCATAGAAGGTTTCCGCCTGTATCTCCGTCCACTGACCCCTGACGGCGCCCATGAGGTTCAGCACGCCGTTCATCAGTTCGTCACGGACTTCGCCGAACCCGGCAACCGTGACCCACCGGTTCTCACGCTTTCCTCGCTCAACTGCGTCGCGTGCCAGGTGGAAGCAGGGGCCGTCCATCCCAACCGCCGTCCACTTGACTGGCGTCGCCAGTGTGCCCATGCCGATGCCGTATCTCACCCGTACCCCTGTCAGCGCGGATTCCAGCTCGGTGACTATGTCCATCACCCTGTCAGGTTCGGGCAGAAGCCCCTGGAACTCGTCGCCGAGCGTTACCAGAAAGCCAGCCGTGAGGTCGTTTGCGAAGACCTCATTCACCCGAGCCATGGCCTCCTCGAGGCGGACCTGCGTGCCCCCACGGTCAGCCGTCTGACGCGATCCGCAGACGTCCCCTATTACAGCCACGAAAATATGGTCAGTGGTCTTCTCCATGATCGGCCCTTCTCAGCTGATTAGCCATACGGGGCTAACTACAGTTACTTAGCTCAATTCAGCTAAGTAGCAAGCTCTTAGCCAACATAGGGCAACTCCACGCCAATATCAAGGACATTTCGCACGTCCCCTCTCAGAGGCCTCAAGGCCCAGGCTGACGCCCGGCCGCGGCTCAAAACCCCGCCGCGTCCCATCCTGGAGTCTGATGATGATGCCGCCCTGCTCGTTGAGTTCGACCGCAGTCCCCTTGAAGACGCTCCCATCGCACTCCATCCGTACACGCGTCCCGAGCACAATGGACAGCTCGCGCCACTCTTCAAGGAGGGCAGAGAACCCCCACTCCACCAGAAGCCGGTATCGCTCGCAGAGCTCCGACAGGATCCCGTCAAGCAGTGCGGCCAGGTCGACGCTCTTCCCCGCCTCAACAAGAAGCGATGTAACCGGGTACCACTCGACGCTCGGCAGATCCGCAGATCTGATATTCGCATTGAGGCCGATCCCGACGACAGCCGCTCCCCCGGACGACTCGGCCATGATTCCGCCCAGTTTCTTCCCGTCGATGTAGATATCGTTCGGCCACTTGATCCCAACCGGAAGCCCGGTCAGTTTGCGAACGCCTTCGACTGCGGACAACGTGGCCGCCGCCGTGAGTCCCCACAACTCATCTGCTTTGAGCTCCGGTCTGAGAAGGAGCGAGCACCAGAGACCGCCGTGCGGAGACTGCCACGCACTCCCGCGGCGCCCACGTCCTCTCGTCTGCATCCTTGCCACAATGACCGTGCCTTCTCGGCAGCCTGACTTCGCAGCGTTCAGCACAGCGTCGCTCGTCGAGGCAATCTCATCCAGCCACGTGATGTCCCAGTCAATCTGCGGGCGGGGTTTCATCTTCGATGTCTTTCACGATAAGGCTGAGATCGAGAGCCGGAGCAGAGTGTGTCAGTGCCCCTACAGAGATAAAGGTCGGACCGAGTTCGGCGATCGCCGCCAGGCTCTCAAGACTCACACCTCCCGAGATCTCGACATCCGCTGCGTGTTCGTGCGCACCGGCCATCCGGATAGCCTGACGCATCTCGTCGACCGACATATTGTCGAGCATCACACGGTCGATGCCGACATCGAGCGCCTCGTTCAGTTCCTCAAGGTTGCGCACCTCGATCTCTATCGCGAGATCGGGATACCTGCTCCGCACGCTCGTGATGGCAGGACCGATGCCGCCGGCGGCGGTGATGTGGTTCTCTTTGACGAGGGCCATGTCCCAGAGGCCAATCCTGTGGTTGGCCCCTCCCCCCGCCGCGACCGCGTGCTTCTCCAACAGCCTCAAACCGGGTGTTGTCTTGCGCGTGTCCAGCAGGACCACGCCGGTGCCTCGGAGCACGTCCGCGTATCTCGCAGTCATCGTAGCTATGCCGGACAGTCTGGCCAGGAAATTCAGCGCAACGCGCTCACCGGTGAGGATCGCGCGCGTCCTCCCCTTGAGCTCGACGACCAGGTCCCCGGACACCACACGCTCACCATCGATAACGCGGGAGTTCACCTCAATATCCGGATCGAGCTCACGGAAAACCGCTTCGGCCACCTTGAGGCCCGAGATGACCCCGTCCTCCTTCGCCACAATCCTCGCCCTCGAGCACTGCCCCTCGGGCACCGTGGAGTCCGTCGTGACGTCGCCCGTTCCTACGTCCTCAGCGAGGGCCGCCCGAACCGCGGCGCGCATGCTGTCTTCCATCGACATCATATGTCCTTCTCCCGCTCATGCCTCAAGGCGACGGCTACTTGTCTTTCTCCCGCTCGTGCCTGCCGTGGAGTACGCTGTCCTTCTTCGGAGCTGTCGCGCGTCCCCGCGCTTTCTTCGATGAGCCACTGGAACCGGGCGCGACGTAGCGCTTCGGAATACCCTGTCCCTCGCCACCCCCGCCTGAGCCGATACTATACGTCATCTTCAGCTCATCGATTCTGTCGCGAATGCTGGCCGCCTTCTCGAAATCCATCTCAGCAGCAGCCTGCATCATCTGCTCGTGCATGATCTCGATCATCTGCTCTACATCCAGCCCGGGATCGAGAGTTGCCAGCTCGACATCATGGTCGAAGTCGGATCTGGCGTCGGCAACGGCCGTCGCACGCATTATCTCCTCGACAGATTTGACGATGCTCTTCGGCGTGATTCCGTGCTTCTCGTTGTACTTCATCTGGATCGCGCGCCTCCGGTTCATCTCCGTGATGGCGCGTTCCATCGACCCCGTCATCTTGTCCGCGTAGAAGACCACCTTGCCGCCAAGGTTCCTGGCTGCGCGGCCGGACGTCTGAATGAGCGAAGTGTCCGATCTGAGGAAGCCCTCCTTGTCGGCATCGAGAACGGCGACAAGCGAGACTTCCGGAAGATCCAGGCCCTCGCGGAGCAGGTTTATGCCGATGAGCACGTCGAACTCGCCGAGACGCAGTCCGCGGATGATCTCGATACGCTCAAGAGCGGCTATGTCGGAGTGAAGGTATCTCACGCGAATACCCAGTCCGTGCAGGTAGTCCGTGAGGTCCTCGGACATGCGTTTGGTCAGCGTGATGACGAGCACCCTCCCACCTTCACCCGTCACCTTTCGAATCTCCTCAAGGAGGTCATCCACCTGACTCGAGACAGGCCTGAGGACGATCGCGGGATCGACAAGGCCGGTCGGCCGGATAACTTGTTCGACTATCACACCATCGCACGCGTCGAGTTCGAAGCTGCTGGGCGTCGCGGATACGAAGATGACATGTTTCATGAACTCCTCAAACTCGTCGAACATGAGCGGCCTGTTGTCGAGCGCAGACGGCAGCCGGAACCCATACTTCACCAATGTCTCCTTCCGCGCGCGGTCGCCCCTGTACATTCCACGAATCTGAGGCACGGAGACATGTGATTCGTCGATAAAGAGGAGAAAATCGTCCGGGAAATAGTCCAGAAGCACGGAGGGCCTTTCGCCGGGCGCGCGCCCTGTCAGATGGCGCGAGTAGTTCTCGATTCCCGAGCAGTAGCCCATCTCGCGGAGCATCTCGATGTCATAGCGGGTTCTGCTCCCGATGCGCTGCGCTTCAAGGAGCTTGTTCTCACTTCTGAATCGCCCGACCTGTTCCTTCGCTTCCTTCTCGATGGCCGTGATGGCACGGTCGATCTTCTCCTGTGTAGTCACGAAGTGCTTCGCCGGATAGACGGAGATACGTGTGAGGATTTCCAGTGTCTTCCTTGTCACGAGGTCGATTGTGGAGAGCTTCTCGATCTCATCGCCGAAGAACTCGACGCGGATGGCCTTCTCTTCATAGGACGGCCGTATCTCAACGACGTCGCCTCTGACCCGGAAAGTGCCGCGGCCGAACTCATAGTCATTGCGCTCATACCGCATGTCTACGAGGTCCCTGAGAAGCGCGTTGCGGTCGTACGACTCACCGACGGCCAGCTCGACGAGCATCTCCCTGTAGGCCTTCGGAGACCCGATCCCGTAGATGCAAGAGACGGACGCGACGATGATAACGTCCCTTCGCTCGAGCAACGACGCAGTTGCTCTCAGTCTGAGACGGTCGATCTCATCATTGATGTCCGCGTCCTTCTCGATGTACGTGTCGGTAACAGGGATGTACGCCTCAGGCTGGTAGTAGTCGTAGTAGCTGACGAAGTACTCTACGGCGTTGTCGGGGAAGAACGAACGGAACTCCGCATAGAGCTGCGCAGCCAGTGTCTTGTTGTGGGAAAGGATCAGCGCCGGCCGATTGACCTCTGCGATGACGTTCGCCATCGTGAAGGTCTTGCCGGACCCCGTCACGCCGAGCAGAGTCTGGAAGCGATCGCCGCGCTCGACTCCGTCGACGAGCTCCTTGATCGCCCTCCCCTGATCTCCCCTCGGCTCGAAAGCGGAAACGAGCCTGAACGACTGTGACATCCTACCTCAACTCGCTTGCGGCCGGCGCGCATGACCGCACGCGGGCTGTGCTCTCCATTGGCAGTGCGTGCCGGCATAGTGAGCCGCCCGTGCGGCTCTCACACGTCCCCGACTAACGCGACATCCCATCTTCGTCAACAACGAGCCCCTCAACCAACCTTGTCCCGGCACCGGCGGTGCCGAGAAAAACGCCGTCAAGATAGAGCTCCAACCCCCCACCGTTACCGACGTCAAGCACGAACCGTTCGTCGGCCTGCCAGGTCCTCTGGTCACCGGCGTCGAGCGTGATATCGGCCGTGGGAGTACCGTCGGCAACAACCCTGAGCCATGTCCGCTCGCGGGCTACAGCCGTCAGTTCAAGCTTGTGCCACTCGATGAGGGTGTCCTGTGCGGCCGCTTCCTGGAGTTGCTGAGCGGGCGTGGGTTCCGGCGGTGGAATCTCCACCGGCTCTCTCCCCCTCCACCAGATAACGGCGACAACGATGATGACAGCTGCTATGAGCCCGATTGCTATCCAGAGCGCAAGTCTGTTTGAACGTTGCGTCTGTTCGTGAAGCTCCAGCTCGACGGTCTCCCACTCGTCCGGTTCGACAGCCTCCTGCTGCTGCGTGAACCGGAGGTACTTCTGCAGGATCTCCTCCTCCTTGAGACCCAGATAGCGCGAGTAGGTCCGGAGGTGACCCTTCACATAGACCACGGCGGGCATCGCACTGAAGCGGTCCTCCTCAAGCGCCACGACAATCAGTTGACTCATGCGCGTTGCCCTGACGACATCATCAATCGTCTTTCCCTGTGCTTCGCGCTCTTTTCTCAGGAGTTCACCAACGGACTCCATTCGTTCCTCCGACGTGCTTGAGACCGTTCGATGACGGCCTCATGAACGGGCGCTGTCATTCGTAGCGAACAGTGTACTTCACAACCGCTTCTCCATCGGCCTCCACGGGCACCGAGAACTCTATCCGACGGGCGTCCTTCTTCTCAAACTCGTGCGTTTTTTCCACAATCGTCCAGTAGCCATAGAAGTGCTCAACCACACGAACGACCACATCCTCGTCCTTGTGATTCCGGATCGTGACCTCGTAGTCCTCTTCACGCACGCGTTTCGTTATCTTCCGCGAGTCCATCATCTTGCGCTCTGCCGCTATGTCAAAAGCATTGCCGAGATAGAGCGCGACATCCTCGTTCCTCGCGGTGTGATCTATCCTGTCCTCGCCGATGAACTGGAGGTCCCCAATGGAGTCCTCCTTGTACATCCTCACAGTACCGGCAGGCAGAGGCTGTCCCAACCCCACATCTTCCGAGTTCTCAAACTCCAGGAGAACCCGCACGTCGGTTCCAAGCCGACCGTCAAACTCGAAGATCTTTTCGATAGCGACGACCGTACTCGGGAAGAACGTAAGCTGCTTGATCTCACGATCTGCGAGAGTAGCTCTCGCATCGAGCTTGTACAGATGGTACTCGAAAAGCTGCTCCTCGTGGAACTCCGGTGCCGCCACCATCCCCTTGGCCATCATCGTGCGGGTGCCCTCGTAGGCCAAGTCCATGCTTTGTACCGGAGCTCTGTGAATGTCTCCGGCAACCAGATCGAGCTTCGCGTCTGTGTAGGTCGAGCCCGATCGGTTGTCTATGGAGACCCACGCCGCCAGGTCAATCGCATCATCTTTCTCGCTCACAACGCCAACGTACTCCGCGTGCCAGTTGATGCTGGATGTCAGGTAGGTCACCTCGACAAGGCGTTCTCCCGATTTCTCGGCCCCGATTCGCCAGACGAGCGAAGGCTTGGATATGAGCCCGCTCGGAAGCGACGGGAAACGAATATACGACAGCTTCTCTCTATTGAGCGTGATGATGGGACCCCTCCCCCTTCCCTGGTCGAGCACGATCATGCTCCCATCCACGCTGATGAGTGTGCCGGTAAAGAGGTCGGCGTCCTCGGTGACGACATCGATCACCTTCTCGAGATACTTCTCGAGGATCTTCGACGAACTGGCAAGATCGAATCTGTAGTTCTGTTCCCAGACTGAAGCGTCCGGTCCTTCAAGCACCCGGAAGTGCACAGAGGTCGGATCTATGCGCTGCGCCACATCGCCGAATCTCACCTCGGAGACGCCTGCATCGAGGTCGATCCGTCGCACGTCCTTCACGAGCGCGAGATCCCTGTTGTAGACAGTTATCGCGATGTCCTCCTGCCCTGCCTGCGCTGCCGGCGCGAGCATCATGAGCAGGAGCATTACTGCTGCTGTTGCTCTCAAAATGAACCTCCTCTTGTTGACAAGATGATACCGAGCGTGCCCACCGCCCAGCAGTAGTACGCGAAACGGTGCAGGCGCCCAACAGTCACAATCTTCATGAGCACGGCGATTGCCGGAAGCGCACTGACGAAGGCGGCTACCGTACCGGCCGCTGTTGCCACTCCCAGTTCACCTCTCACGGCAATCGCATCACCGATACTCATGACGGTGGCCCCTAGAATCACCGGCACCGAGAGGAGGAACGCGAACTCGGCCGCTTTCGTCCTGTCCATGCCCAGAGCCAACCCCGCAGAGATCGTGGCACCCGAACGAGAGATGCCCGGGAAGATCGCTGCCGCCTGCGCGATCCCTACGAGAACGGCGTCTTTCGTTCTCTCCTCTACGCGTACGCCCCCCTCAAGCCGCTTCGTGAGCCAGAGCACACAGCCTGTCACAAGCAGGAGAGACGAGACGACGAGCGGACTGCCGAAGAACCGGCCGACCACATCCTCGAGAAGAAGCCCCACGATCGCCGCCGGGATCGTTGCCACTACCAGGTGAAAGGCAAGACGCGCATCAGGCGCGTCATATTCGCGTCGAGTGAGAAAACTGAAGGCTGCAACGAGAAGCGAAGCCACGCGCCGCCGGAAGAACCAGATGACCGCAAGCGCCGTCCCGAAGTGAACGAGGACCTCGAACGTCACACCGGGAGTCTCTACTCCAAGGAAGTGTTCAGCGAGCGCCAGATGGCCCGAGCTGGAGACCGGCAGGAACTCGGTGAGCCCTTGCAATACGCCGAGCGCTATCCCCTGCAGTACACTCATATACTCATTCCCCCAACCAGAAACGCAACGAGACCCATCACCATTACGAGCTTGAGCGCCCCCGCGTGGAGTCTGAGATCGGCCGGGTCGGGTCTGCGCGAGGGAAGAACCAGTTGCCAGATAAGAATCAGCTCGATCGCGCCGGCGACGACGGCATATCCAGCGCCGTACAGCTGCGCGAAGCAGGGAGCCGCAACTACACCCATGAGCACTACCGTGATGATGCGAGCAATCGTGTAGGCGCGTTCGGGGCCGAATCGTGTCGCGAGCGTCACGACACCGGCCCGGGCGTCGCCCTCAACATCCTCGATGTCCTTCACTACCTCCCGCCCGACGTTCGCCACTAACGCCATAATGAACGGGATTGCCAGTGGTCCGATCTTCCCCTGTGTCACCCCGCCAAGGACAACGATCGATGCGGTGAGCACGGCCGCCGCCAGATTGCCGACGACAAGAATCCGCTTGAAGCTTGCCGAATAGAGAGCCGTCAACGCAACCCAGGTCGCCACCATCAGAAACGACCAGCCGCCTGCCAGCACCCCCAGAGCAAGCGCCAGAACGTAGGCGATGCCGGATATTACTGCCGCCTCGCCGGCACTGATCCGACCGCTCGGAATCGGTCGCATCGGCCGGTTGACGGCATCGGCCTCTCTATCGAGGCAGTCGTTGAGCGCGTTCGCTCCCGAGACCGCCGCAAGAGCCGCGGCCGCTCCCAAGATTGCCGGAGCCACCAGAAACGGGCGTCCGACGATCAGCGCTCCGGCCACGACTGCTCCAGCTCCGATGAGACCATTCAGAGGCCTTATCAGCTGGAGCAAGGCAGAGATCCTAGATCCTGAACCCGATTCCAGCGCGAATCTCCCATCCGTCAGTCGCGCAGCCGAAGGCGTTGTACCACCTGACTTCGAGACTGCCTCTGGTCCCCCCGTCGAGACCGTCGTAGACAAGGCTCAGTGACACCTCGTCCATCCGTAGGACGTCTCCTGAAGGAAAGCGAGTGTCCGGATCGTCGATGGCCTTGACGAATGGAACGCGGATACTCCCTTCTCCACTCCTCCGGCTCACGTAACCCGCCCCGATCGACCACACGGGCGACGGGTGCACCACCGCCACGAGTGTTACCTTGTCGGAGTCCGGACCAAGTTCGAACCCCACCGGCACACCGTCGTGCTCAAGCCGGTGTTCAACGCGATTGTGAGTGTATGTCCACTTCCTGACTTGCGAGTACTCGGCCGTCAGTTCGAGGTCGAACCACCCTGCAGGCGCACCGTAGAAGGTGTAGCCAAGCGTCACCCCGTACTTGTCCGGGTTGTCCGTGTAGCGCTCGTACTGCAGATCGTCGACCAGAAACTCACCGTAGAACTCGTGTCCGACCGCGGCGAGCCAGTCGAAATCCATGAGCCAGAAGACGTTGTCGTCCTCTCGCTGATTATGCTGCGCAAGGTAGTAGGGCACGAGGGGATTCAGATAGACCGGGTCCAAAGTGACGTTGCTGTAGACCACGAGCTCGCTGAGGCCGACGGTAAGATGATCTCCGGCCAGCACCATCCGGTGCCCCGCGATGAAGATGCTGTCATCGTCGTCCAGGTCCTCTTCTGTCCCGGTCTCTGTGTATTCGACCAGTGCGTGAAGTGCATGGAACGAGAAACGTCCCAGGCGGAAGCTCGCATCAAGCTGGTCGAAGGTCGGTGCGTTGCCCGATATGAGCAGGCGCCCGTGATTCGATCGCCCCCACGCTTGGTCACACCGTCCGATTGCGATTGAGAGGTGAGGTCTCTCGAACTTGAAGTACGCATGTTCAGCCTCGGCCGTGATGCCCCTCCAGGTCCGAGCTCGCCCGGAAACCCTCTCTACTCGCTTTCCCTCCTGCCCATGCAGGAGGATGTCGACGTCGGAGTAGAACCCGACGATGTCACCGATGCCACCCCACAGGTCGTAGGAAGCCAGAACTTCTGTGCCAGTCTCGTCATCAGTTCCATCGGAGTCGCTGTCTTGAGCGGCACTCGCGAGAACGAAAAGCTCCACGCCGAACCCCAGGGAAGCCCGGCCATCCGAGATGCTCGCAGTGGGTGCATCGACCTCACCACGGATGAACTCCGCCCTGAGTCTCTCAAGCATCCAGAGTTCACGAGCTGTCAGGACGGGTCGCGCACCTGCACCTGACGCACCATCACCTGCCGTACTCCCACTTGACGAATCCTGGTTCCGTACATCGACCTGGGAATCGTCCACGGCCGCTTCAAGCGCCGCGCGCACCGCGCTCCTCGCGACCGGTCTGGTCGTGAGATCGATCGCAAGAACGCCGCGAGCCCTCAGCCGCTCCAGGAGGGGATAGACCCAGTGGTCCAGCGGGAGATCCGAAGGAGTGCGTGAAGGCGCCGCCACCGCTTGCCCGATGGCACTTATGACCACAAGCGCCGTCAGAACGACCAGCACGATGACGCGCCCGGCAGATGTGTGGAGTGCGGAATCGATCCGCATCCGGCAACAGCTTGTCATCCTACCTCCGCGTTACTACGTGCAGACGGTCGGCTTCCCGATAGGCGGCGGCCGCCTCAACTTCTCGGCCCAGCCTGTCGAGAACGATACCCATCTGGTAGTGAATCCGCGGATCGTCAGGCCGTTCGCGAGCGGCCCTCCGAAGACATCGCTCCGCGTCCTCAAAACGGTCAAGTGAAGTCAGAGCCAGACTCATCTGGTAGCCCGACTCCGCGGTCTCGCCTTGCAGAGCCGTGACGCGCTGGAAAGCCACGATCGACCGGGCAAACAGCCCCTTGCGCAGGAGCGCAACGCCGAGCTGGAAATGCGCCGCCGTGTTGTCGGCAGAGTATTTCACTGCAAGCTCGAGTTCAGGAATCGCCTCGTCGTCCCACGCGAGAGCTGCAAGTGCAACACCGAGATTGAAGTGCGCTTCCGCGCTCGTCGGCTCTGTGGCGGTTGCCTTTCTGAACTCGTCCACCGCATCGGAGAGCGCGTCTCTCTCGCCATAGATGGCGCCGAGGTTCAGATGCATCTCCGCATTGTCCGGGTCGATCTCGATGGCACGCTTGAATTCGAGTATCGCCTCGTCGGCTCGGTCCATCGCATCAAGCACGAACCCGAGATTGGTGTGGGCCTTCGCACACTCGTAGTCCACTTCGATGGCCTTGCGATACCAGTGTTCGGCCTCCTCCAACTCGTCTCTCCCTGCAAAGGTCACACCGAGCCGGTAGTACGGCTCCACAGTGTCCGGTGCAGAATCGATGGCCTTCATGTGCTGTTCAACAGCCTCGTCGCTGCGTCCACTCATGTCGTAGACTCTGCCAAGATTGTAGCGTGCTGCCGCGCAGTCGGGATCGCTGCGCGCTGCGCGCTCGAACTCAGTAGCAGCAGCCTCCAGAAAACCTAGCTTGCGGTAGCAGGTGCCGCACGACAGCATCGCATCCACATCCATTGGACGCTTTGCCAGGAACTGCTGCAGAACCACGACGGCGTCCGCATACCGCGCGGAACCGACGTACACGGATGCGAGTTCCTTGAGGGCCGCGATGTCGTCAGGAGCGCTTCGAAGGCGCCTCTTGATATCCAGGAGTTCCCGCTTGAGCGGGTTCTTCAGAGACGTCATCCGGCCGACATCCTTCCCGGTATCTGTGAGAGCCCTACAGCTTCCCCCGGCTTTCCAGAACCTCTTTGATCTTCGTCTTGAGTTCGGTCAGATCAGACGACTTCACAACATATGCATCCGCCATCAACGACGCGAAGTCCTGCTTATAGGTCGAATAGG
>JAUWBY010000281.1 GCA_030609605.1 Candidatus Eiseniibacteriota bacterium | reverse complement strand
GCGCGCGTCAACCCGGTGACTTCGAGCGGTTGGTGTTCACGACGATGCGGCAGGCGGCCTCGCGCGAGGATATCATCCTTCTTATGAACAGCTTCCCGGCTTTCCTGGGCATAAGCGGTGGTCCGAAGGCTCTCTTCGACGCATCCTATGCCGTGGAGATGGCATGCCAGCATCCGGGGCTCTATCTGCTCGGCGCGGCGACGCCCACTCTCTACAAGGCGGCCCTGAAGAGGTTGCCGTGGTTGGAGCGCGCGTTCTCGACCGTTTCAGTCTCCGAGCCACAGCGGGAAGCAGTTCTTGGACTTCTCAGTAAGGTGGCTGAGATTCTGGCCGAGTACCACGGCATCACGATTGGTGGGGACGCTATCGCATCGGCCGTGGACCTCTCCGGCTACTACATCAAGGAGAGAGTGCTTCCCGGCAAAGCCATGGAGCTGCTTGATGAGGCAGCGGCCCAGGCGGTATCGTCCGCTTCGAAAGATACGGAACGCCTGCGTCTGAACGCCACACATGTCGCCGCGGCGCTCTCGCACTGGGTAGGCATCCCTCCCGACAAGCTGGCCGGTGCTGTTAACCACGAACTCCTGGAGCTGGAAGATTCGTTGATGAAGCGAGTCAAGGGTCAGGATTTCTGCATCAGAAAACTCGCCGACGTCATCCGCGTCTCAAGGCTGGGCCTGAACGCGAATCCCCGGAGACCGGACGGTGTCTTTCTGTTCGTGGGGCCGTCTGGGGTGGGCAAGAGCGAACTCGCGCGGGCGCTGGCGGAGGAGCTCTACGGCTCATCCACGCGGCTGTTCGAGTTCAACATGACGAGTTATAGTGATGAAGATGGTCTGGCGCGACTCATCGGCCTGCACCTTGGTGAGCTGGATCATCCGGGCGATCTCAGTACTGTCGTGGAGCGCTATCCCCACTGCGTAGTTGTGTTTGAGCAGATCGAGCGTGCGCACCGCGATGTAGCCGTGATGCTTATGCGGGCATTCCGGGATGGGTGTATCGTCGACAGCAGTGGCGAAGAGGTCTGTTTCTCGAACACCGTTATGATTATGACATCGAACTCAGACAATCTGGTGCCGCAGGTGGAAGAGAACGGGGCAGTTGGATTCGGGACCGTACCTCGCGGACTCAGCGATGAGCGGTATTCCAGGGAAGTTCGAGAAGCGATAGAGGAATTCTTCCCGGCGGAGTTCATGGACGGCGTAGATGAGGTTCTGATCTTCGATCCACTTAGTGACGTCGTACTGCGTGATATCGTCCAGATTCACCTCGATGACATCGCTGCACGGCTTGCCGAGCGATCGGTGGCACTCGATGTAACCGACGAAGCGGTCGCCATGATCGTGGAGAAGGGGCACAGCAGGGAATACGGTGCGACGAATCTCGGCCGAACCGTTGAGGGTATGGTCCTGAGGCCCGTAGCTCGATTCCTGCTGGGCAGACCTGACGCCGCGAGCGTGAGACTCCACGTTGTCGAAGGCGACATTGAAGTGGGTGTGGGTGCCGGTGCATAGCGGCTCAATGGGAGGTCGCGAGCTTTGAAGATGCTGATAGGCGGTCGGAGTGTGACGTGCGACCGCCTCATCGAGGTGGTGAATCCCTACGATGGTTCGGTGATTGATACCGTTCCCTCCGCGGGAGAGGAAGAAGTGCGGCAGGCGATCACCGCGGCTGAGGCGGGCGCCGAGACGATGAGGCTGCTTCCACGCGTGGAGCGCTCCGCCATCCTGAGTCGGACGGCACTGGCTCTCGAGTCCGACAGCGACGATCTCGCACAGCTTCTAGCGGCAGAAGTCGGCAAGACTCTGCGCGAAGCGCACGGTGAGGTGGCCCGGGCCGTTCAGACATTCACCCTTGCGGCTGAAGAGGCGCGGAGGCTTGCCGGCGAGATCGTGCCCTTTGACGGAGCCCCGACCGGCGTCGGCCACTTCGGGTTCTACCTGCGTGTGCCGCTCGGGATCGTGGTCGCCATCACCCCGTTCAATTTCCCGCTTAACCTGGCGGCTCACAAGGTGGCGCCGGCGATAGCGGGCGGGAACGCCGTCATCCTCAAACCGGCATCCGTGGCGCCGCTGACGGGTGTGAGGCTGGGGGAGATTCTCGTTGAGGCCGGCATGCCTCCTGAGGCGCTTAGCGTCGTAACTGGCTCAGGCTCGGTCGTGGGAGATCTCCTGGTAACCGACCCGCGTCCGCGCATGGTGACCTTCACCGGGAGCGCCGAGGTCGGCAGGCGGATTCTAGCGAGTGCGGGACTCAAGAAGACGGCAATGGAGCTAGGCTCGAACTCAGCCGTCATTGTTGCTGCAGATGCCGATGTGGAAGAGGCTGCGGAACGGTCCATGCTTGGAGCATTCGCGCTCGCCGGCCAGGTCTGTATCTCGGTACAGAGAGTTATCGTGGCCAAGGATGTGTTCGACAGATTCATGGAGCGAGCCGTGGAGGTCGCGGTGGGTATGAAGGTCGGCAACCAGCTGGCTGACGGCACCGACGTCGGTCCCATGATCGATGAGGCCGAGGCAGCGCGCGCGGAGACATGGATCAAGGCCGCGGTTGCGGGCGGAGCCGATCTTGCTACCGGTGGCGAACGCACCGGCGCGCTCGTGACGCCGACTGTGCTCACCGGGGTGGCGGAAGAGGCAAGGATATGGAAGGATGAGGTCTTCGCGCCGGTGGTCTCAGTGCGGGCCTATCGGGAGCTGGACGAAGCGATAGAGATCGTCAACCGCTCACAGTACGGGTTGCAGGCTGGCATCTACACGCACGATCTGGATGAAGCGCTGAGGGCGGCTCACGAGATCAGGTGCGGCGGTGTGATGATCAACGACGTTCCCACATTCAGAGTGGATCTCATGCCGTATGGGGGGGAGAAGGGGAGTGGTACGGGTCGTGAGGGCCCGAAGTACGCTATTGAGGAGATGACGGAGATCCGGACGATTGGTATCAGGCGCGGGTACGGGCAGCGGCGCGAGTAGAGGTCTGCGCCAGCCGGTCGATGGAATTACGCTTGACTGGAATGGGGGAGCCTCAGCTATGATGGGGGTTGTCATGACTGACGGGGACTCGAGCTCCGAGTTCCTCCCACCCAGTCGACAGGAGGCCTACCGTGAGAACGGCTCCCTCGCTACCTACCTGGTTCATCCTCTCGATCGCCGTGTGCATATTGTCGATAGCATTGTTCCCTGCCGGACGTGTCGTGGCAGCCGAGCTGCCCGATGGGTGGGTGTCGTTCGACGGCTGGACGACTGAGCCGACTGCACCGACGATCCAGCTCATC
>JAUWBY010000307.1 GCA_030609605.1 Candidatus Eiseniibacteriota bacterium | reverse complement strand
TGTCCATGCCGTGGCATATCTGTCCAACAGTGATGCCATGCTGCGCAGCATCTCCGCCCTTTTCGGGACGGCAACGATCGCGGTCGTTTACGCTCTGGCCAACGATCTCTTCGATAGAAGAACTGCTCTTCTGGCCGCGCTTCTGACAGCGGTCTCCCCGTTCCTGATCTGGTATTCTCAGGAACTGCGCAACTACTCGATGGTGATCTTCTTTGCGGCCCTGTCGACGCTGGCGGCCTGGCGTCTGGTCGAGCGCAGGAGCGCCTCGTGGCGTACGCTTGTGCTCGCCACGGTGTTGGGGTTGCTCTCGAATCTCTCCGCTGCATTCCTGGCTCTTGGGCACTGGGTCTTCGCGGCTCCCCGGCTTGTGAAGAACCGTGCATTCCGTGTGAGGTGGGTTCTGGCCTTCGTGGTCGTACTGCTCCTTGTTTCTCCCTGGATCTGGGGACTTGCGAACTGGGCGAAGATCGATCGCGTTGGGGAACGGATAGGCATTGTCTCCGGGGGTGATACCTCGGAGCTTCTGAGGGGGGAGACGACGTTCACCCCGATGGCCATACCGTATTCATTCTACGTCATGGCCTACGGCTACGCATTGGGGCCCTCGAGTGTCGAGCTGCACACAAGCCCGCCGGCGGCGGCGTTCATGAGACACATGGCGTACGTGGGGCCCGCTGCTCTCGTACTTGTTCTGGCGCTCTGTCTGGGGTTCTGGAGTTTCTCGGAGTCGCGAGCGCGACTCCGCCTGCTCGTCCCGACGGTTCTGGCGCCCATTTTCGGAACATCAGTGCTTGCGATTCTGAACGTGAAGGTGTTCAATCCGCGCTACATTGCGGTGATGCTTCCCCTGATCCTCGTTCTCATGGCGTCGGGGGCGACCCGGCTGAAGCGATTGCCGGGCACAGTGGTCGCGAGTCTTCTGGTCGTCCTGAGTTGCTGGTCCGTAAGCAAGTACTACTGGAGCCCCGCCTACTGGCGCGAGGATGTGAGGGGCGCGGTTCAGTACATCGAGGAGCGGGAGGAAGCCGGGGACGTTGTTCTTGTGCCCGTTGTGACAGATGTCTTCGATCACTATTACGAAGGTAAACAGGAGCGGTTCCTTTTCTACCCGGGCCAGGCCGGGAGTGACGCCGAGGTTGCGGAGCGCGTGAGTTCCGGTGTGGCCGGGTACGAGAGGCTCTGGTTTGTGAGCTCGAGGCCGTGGCACGTTGATCCCGAGGGACGGATCGAGAAGTATCTTGACAATCGGTACGATCTGCTGAACTCGGCCTATTTCCCGGGGGTTGAGGTGAATCTCTATCGCCTGGGTGAAGAGATGTTGCTCTCCGGCGACAGGGAACGCCGAGGTGAAGCAGAACTGCCGTAACCGTGGCACGAGTTATGCTTTGGGACGTGTCGAGTCGGAGTCCGGTAAGGGGCTCCGCTGTATGTGGGTGCGACAAGGGGATTGACTCTATGCTGCTGAGGAGGGGAAAGCTGCTCCTAGTGCTCTTGGGAGCTGTTCTGATATCGTGCGTGCAGGGTTGCGGCACGGCGCGCACTGACGTCGGGGCGCCTGATGCGGCTCCATCCGCTGTGAGGGAGACGCCATGGGTGGGCGAGGTGGGTGGGGCGGGGACTGACGCGGGCGAGTACAAGCTGAGGAGCGGCGACGAAATCGCCGTGAGCTTCTTGGTCGATGACTCTCTGAATTGCAGGACGCCGGTGACCCCAAGCGGAACGGTGAGCGTACCGCTGGTTGGGGAGATTATGGCGGCAGGAAAGAGCGCGGGTGAGCTTGCCACGGCAGTCGAGGAGGCCATGGGCGACTATCTCCTGGATCCGACAGTAGCGATCGTGATCGTGGAGATCGCAGTGCAGCCGATCTTCGTGATCGGTGAGGTGGGCAGGCCCGGGCGCATCGAGGCGAGGGGTGAGTTGACGGTAACAGGAGCACTCTCGGAGGCGGGCGGACTGCTGTCGTCGGGAAAGCCCAGCAGCGTGATGGTGATCCGGACTACGGGGGTTGAGGAGGCGACGGCGATCCGCGTGGACGTGACGAAGATCCTGAGCGGGCGCGACTTCTCGGAGGACATCGTCCTCGCTCCAAACGATGTAGTGTATGTCCCGAAGTCAGTGATCGGGAAGGTCAACGACTTCGTGGATCTCTTCTTCGAGAACATCGCGCCTGCCCAGCTGTTTTACCTGCGGGGCTACTCCATGGCGCACCTTGGCGGCGGCGTGGGAGTCTGGTACTAGCTCGGGCCGTGGCGCTTGAGGAAGGACACCGGCTTGGAAGCAAGTGATCGGGGAATGCAGGACACATCGCTCTTGCGTGACGTCGTATACGTCATCTTCAAGAGAAAGGCCGTGCTGATCACGCTTGCTGTGGTCGGAGTGGCCATCATGATATACGGTCTCAGGACGAACGTCGCGAGCTACGAGGCATCGGCGCGGGTGTTGATAAAACGTCGGCACCCGGGATATGTCATGCCTTCGGAGACACGCGCTGTGCTCAAGCGGGCCGAGGTCATCAACTCCGAGATGTCAATAATCACCAGTACGGCTGTGGCCGAGGCCGTCGTGGATGAACTCGAGCTTGCGACTGGGGATGACCGGGCAATGGCCATCTACCGCATGTCCAAGATGATCAAGGCAAAGGAACAGCCGGAGTCCGATATCATAGACATCTCGTTCCGTCACGGAGATCCGAAGATGGCGGCCGATGTCGTGAATGCCGCTCTGGATGCATACCTTCAGATCAGAAAGGCCATTGCACTCAACTACGATGCCTTCATCTATCTGGATAAGCAGGCGGAGAGGGTTCGAAGCAGGCGCGACTCGACGGCCATGGCGATAGCGCGCTTCGGTGGAGAGCATGGCGAGCTCGTGCACGCGCGT
>JAUWBY010000339.1 GCA_030609605.1 Candidatus Eiseniibacteriota bacterium | reverse complement strand
GATGAGCGTCACACCGCCGCGGAGAACCGGCAGCCTGAGCAGCTTGTGCCTCCGCGTCGCCGGGATGAACTCCTCCGTGTGGATCGCTATCTCTCCGCTCGGCATCCGCACCGCGGTCGCCACCTTATCCGGCCCGCGCATCATCACGCCCTCAATGACCGCCTGGCCGCCGTAGTGGATCTTGCCACCGTCGGTCGGCTGCTCGCCGAACCCGGAGATGGGGCTGCAGTACTCGCGCTCGGCCTTCTGCTCGGGTGTCTCGTGGTCGCGCGCGGCGTCTGCCTGCTGGGACTCTGTCGTCTTCTCCTCTGACATCATTGCTCCTACAACGTCTACCATCACTGTTCTAGAAGAAGGGATTCCGTGTCCTGAACGTATCCACAAGCCGCTGGCAGTAACCCTCGGCTTGGAGCTCCTCTGGAACACCCTGAGGTGCCAGGTCCACAGAATCGGGATCGCCGGGCTGAATCAACAGAATGCCCGCCGTTTCGTACAGCTCGGGTGCATCCTCGGGCCGCTCGCGCCCGGTGATGTTGGTGAAGAGCGCGGTCGCCTTGGCCAGGACCGACCCGAACTTCCTCTCGTCTCTGAGCGCCTCGTCGCGTCCCATGAAGAACAAGTGCCCACAGACAGCATAGGGGAAACGCTTGTGCAGTTCGAGGGCCTCCATGACCATGTCCCTGTACCTGTTGAGGAGGTTCTTCCTAGCGTCGAACAGGATACCCTTCACACCTGAGGTCAAGAGGAGGCCGTGCTTCTCATCAGAGAGGAACACGTCGACTCCCTTGGGCCCGTATCCTCCCATGAACTGCTTGTCCCGCCCCCTAGCATGGAATTCGACTCCGGATAGCCCCAGAATGCGAAGCTCCTCCATGAGGACATCCGATACACGGTGGCTCAAGGCCTCCGTGTAATTCTTCTTCTTGGCTCCCTGCGCATCGGTATCAGGCGCCGGGAGTTCAAGAACAGCCTGCGAGATCTTCTGAGCCAGTTCGCTCATGGTTCGCTCTCCTCGCTCTTGTCATACGTCGGCTGACAAGATAGTCCCGTGCCCCCTGGAGGGCCAGTAGCGTCTTAGTCTCGCAGATGCCAGTCTCCTCCAGGAGCAGCGCGTCAGCGGACTCAACTGCCGCCTGATATCGCCCAGATCGGACAAGCGAGTCTGCCTGCGCAAATGCTCTTGCCACGGACGCCTCGGGCACGTCTGGGAGTGGGACTGTCACGCGCCGCAACTCTGAAGGCTCCAACTTGAGCACGCCTCCGCCGTAGCTGCGCCCTACCAATTCCATACTCAGAAGAGCTGGGGTGGTCAACAGGGCAAGCACTGCCAGGCTCGGGTCGATGCCGTCCACGAATCGGATCCCGTGCAGGGTATTGGTGTACACAGCCCCGCACTCGTTCAGACTCGCATGTGGCGTAGAAGCGATCATATACGGGAAGAACGCGTGGGGAACGTGCAGTCCTGGGACCTTCCACCACGGCGACCGTGTCCGACACTTGAATCGGGCATCGATGCCCGAGCTCTCCCCCTCAGATGTGAAGCGCGTGAGAGCATCCGCGTCGCTTGAGAACAGCTCGTTCTCTTGCGGAACGACGAGGTGATGGGCCTCCCCCTTACTCTCCAGGAGTCCCACGTCGGTCTCGGTGAATGAGAGACCTATCAGCGATCGGCTACCCTTCGCGGATACGCGTAGCCACTCCGCGGGAATCCCAACGGCAAGCGCCTCCTCCGTGGTACGATGGAAGAACGCGTTAGCTCCTGAGACGTAGCCGTTTGTGACCGTCGCGATGCGTTCCAGCGGAGTCACTGGGCCGCGTCCGATGAACTCGTCCCATTCAGCTCGAACCGAGTCAGTCAGAAGAGTGTATCCGAACGAGAAAGGACCTTCTGCAGGCACTTGCGCCGTGGTGACAAGTTGCTCCATGCGTTGATCGGTGAGTCCGTCGAGCTCAGACGAGTTCGTCAGGTGCACGATCTCGATCTCGCTGGTGTGCCTGCCGCAGCGCTCCGCAAGGAGAAGGAACGTCTCTTCCTGCGCCTCATCAAAGATGTTCCGGTCAAACGCGATCAGGCGCACGCGCTCGAAGTGAGCAAGCAAACCCCGGAGAACGGGCAGCCCGTACGTCGTCTGCACGATCTCTGCGGGCACGACCATTGCCATGGCTCCCTCAGGTCGCAGGAAGCGTAGCGAGTGAATGAGGAAGGGAGCCCAGGAAGCCGCCAGGCCATTGAGGTGAACACCAAGCCTTCGTGCCGATGCCTGGGCCAGC
>JAUWBY010000318.1 GCA_030609605.1 Candidatus Eiseniibacteriota bacterium | reverse complement strand
TCGAGCCACAGCTCGGAGCTGGAGTCGTCGCTGCCATGGTGCCCGATCTGAAGGACCTGGGCCCTCGCCCCCAGCCGTCCAAACTCGTCAATGATGTTGAACTCCGTGAAGTGCTCGGCATCTCCCGTCGTAACAAAGGAGACATTGCCGAACGTCATCCGGAGAACCACTGAGTCGTTGTTGGTGTTCATGCCCTCGGTACCCGAATCGTCGTCCTCGAAGATGGTCCCGCCTATGCCGGCTGAGAGGACCTGAACGCGGAAGCCGGGGGTGTCGTCCCAGTCCAGGCCGGGCACGCTGTCCGAGGTGTCACCCTGCTTGACGTATGTGATCGGGATGTCGTACTGCTCGACGCCATTCATAATGCTCAGTGGAATGGAGTTGTAGAGGGTGGTCAGGTCCGGCAGGATCATTCCACCTACCCAGAACGACTCAAAAATGCCGCCGTCCGCGGGAAACCCACCGTAGTGATCTGAATGGCTGTGCGTCATCACGGCAGCCGTGAGCGAACCCACGCCGTGATCGGCCAGGAACCCCATCACATCGTCCAGGTGATCGGTGTGCCCGGCGTCTATGAGGACGTACTCACCGCCCGGTGTCGTGAGAAGCTCCGCCAGTCCCCAGCCCACATCGATCATCGAGAGAGACATCATCTCTCCACTGAACGCAGCGCCGACAATCGTGTCGGGAAGCGCTGCCGCCGCAACATGTCCCTCGTTGCCCGCCCTGTCCATGCTCCTGACACGTACGACGTACTCCACGCCTTCGTCCATACCCAGAAGCGTCACGCTGTGGAATGTCGAGTAGTATTTGCCTGATCCGTAGACGTAGTGCTCGTAGTCGCCTCCGACCGGACCGTACTCCAGGACGCACAGCGCCTCCTCATCAGTCGACCAACTGGCCTCCCCTCCGGAGTAGACAAAGCTCGTCACCACGGGTGGATCGGGATCTTGTAGTGGATCGTACGGGTTCACTTCGCTCTCGCTGCACCCCGCCAGAATAACCGGAAGCGCGAGGAGAACAAGCAGCGCCCAGGTTGCGCGTCGTCTCATCGTGGCATACCCCCTCGTTGGCCGCCCGGAAGGGGCGGCACGTGATGTTGTCTGTCGGATGATATATGTGGCACGAAGATTTTACGGAGTCTACGGGGCAGAGTCAATGCTCCTTCCAGCCGCAGCACTGAGATCCTCTATCTCATCAATGAGAACACCGCTCGTCGCGTAGACGCTGAGCCCCACTCGCCTTCCATCAACGTGAAAGATGCAGTAGTGGTTGACCGGAGAGAAGGCTTTCACATGATCCGTCCACGGAACCGTAGTATCCTGCGCGTAGAACGGTGCTCCGGCACCCCCGCTGACGAAGTGCCAGACCGGAGCTCTGTAGGTCGGGTGGATGTCGGAGTCTATGAGCGTCCGGCTGTAGTTATGCTCGTCCCCACACATTAAGGCCAGAACCTTGTCGTGACTCGAGAGGATGCTCCAGAACCTGTTCCGCATGTCGATCACATCACCTCGGGGAACGCTCGCGTCATTGAGCCCGTCGTTGCCGGTTCCCTCCTCGTCTCTCCAGAACATCGCATCGTAGGCATGTCCTCCGGTCGGAAAGGCCGGCTCGTGAGTAAAGACGAATATCCAGTCGATGTCGGGATCGGACTGGGCAACGTCGAGATCGAGTTCAAGCCACTTGAGCTGTTCGGGCAGAACGTAGCCCTCTCTGTTGCCCCCGAAAGCGCCGAGCGCGTACGCGACACCGTCGTGATCACTCGGCCAGCGCGCGGTGTTGTGGGAGTAGTAGAGTCCGGTCACCCAGTAGTTGGAGTTGATAGATACAAAGTGGCAGTTATCGTAGTTGAAGGAATAGACGGTCTCACCGTAACCGGGGCCTCTGTGCTCCACGCCCCTGAAGTCTGAACGTTCTACACCGGGTATGGCATTGCCGTAGCAGCTCCCCGGGGGATTCACGAACCGCGCTGAGAAAAGCGCCTCTACGCTCTCGTCACCCGACCGGTCGCGATACATGAGGATCTTTTTCCCATCATGCTCAGGATCCGTCACCTCGAAGTAGTCTCCAACCTGCTCGTGATTACCCATGCCCTCATAGATCGGCATCGAGAACGCCACCTGATCGCTTGCCCTTCGCCAGGAGTCAAGCTGTGTCAGGAAGCGCTCTTCCGAGCTGGTGTACCCGTTGATGAGATCTCCACCGAAGAGGAAGAAATCCGCGTCATGCGCCTTCGCCCCCGCCAGGACCGCCTTCAGCCCGGCGTAGTTGACGCCTTCGATGCTCTCCTCCCCCCCGCCCGCTCCGGATCGGCAGTCGGAGGCAAACGCGAAGGTGAAGGGTCGCCTGCTGCCGGCGTCCGGGGCAGTCCGCACATCGTACCAACGCGTGCGCGCCTTGGTATTGCCGTACTGAACCCGGTATGCGTAGGGGGTGTCCGCCGCAAGGCCGGCTAGAAGCACTTCATGACGCACATCGACACGGCTCTCGGAGACCATCCGCTCGCCATCCCCGTCCCTGATGATGACTCCCCCCGGTGACGGAGTGTCCGTTTCCCATGACACGACGAAGTACCCGGGGCCTACGCGGTCCAGACAGGGACCGAACACGATGGTCTCTTCCGCCGCATACTCCCCATCCCTGCGCGGGCCCGACCGCGAGTAACGGAAGCGGCGGTC
>JAUWBY010000099.1 GCA_030609605.1 Candidatus Eiseniibacteriota bacterium | reverse complement strand
GGAAGCTCAATAGGCACGGGAGCCTGCGACGCCTGCGGAGAAGAGGGGCTGCTCGGCTTGGAGGAAGCCCTTACCAGCGGCTCCAATGGGTCCCGAAGATCCATTCCGCTGTAGATCTTCTCCGCTCTCGCCTTTGCTATGGAAGCGACCGACAGCAGGAGGCTGGGATCTCTGTCAAGAAGACTGCGGTTGCTGGAACCAGCCGCTGCGGCGACTGAATCTGCCCCTCCGCCCGGAAGTACTCTGACCACGACGACGATCACGAGAATAAGGCCCGAAAGGCCCACCATGAGCAGCTTCTTCTTGTCAGCCGTCAGTCCGGTTGTCTTCACCGCGTTCAACCCTCCCAGGAGACCGCGCCCACGACGAGCCGGGCTTCAGCTTCCCCCGTTCCGCTCGCCGGACCATCTATTTCAACCGATCTCACAGTCAGATACCTCTCGGAACTCTCGATTGCACCGATGAACTGCCCCAGCTCGTGGTAGGAGCCCTCGAGCGAGATCTCGATCGGATACTCTGTTACACGCTTCGACAACGTCACTTCAGCGAGCAATCTGGGTTCTTCGCTGAACCTGAGTCCCACATCTCCTGCGATTTCTTCCAGCACAGCGATCACGGTCATCCGCTGATCTCCGTGCATGAGCGCATCCTTGAACCCCGCGACCGCGGTGCTCGACTCGCGAACGATGAAGAAATCCTGGATGATGTCCTTCTTCTCCCTCAGAGTCTCCAGTCTCACCGTGACCGGCCTCAGAACAAGGAAGTACGAGACGTTTGCGGCAGCGATGTAGACGAGAACCACCACCGCAGCAATCCGCCAGATCGACCACGGACCGCGAATGGCCGAGAGACCACGCCTGAGAAGGATACCCGTCGCTCCAGAGGGAGGACCGCTTGTTGAGCGATCCCCCGAAGTGCTCATCTCCGGCAGCAGCTTCTCCGAAGCTCCAGAACCCTCCAGAACTTCCTGTTCAGGCTTCTCACCAGCCTTCTTCTGACTGAACGGCAGCTTCAACATCTACCCCCACCGACCGTGACCGCAGGCCCCCCTTGGCTCGCTGATCATCGGATCGTGCGATTCCTTCGTAGCTACTTGAACAGGCATGTGATCTCGAACCCGATCACGGAATGACCATCTATCTTCATCTTGCCGGTCTCGGCAAACCTCACCTCCGATATATGACTCTTGAGTTCCGGGTCGTTCTCGAGCCTGGTCGCGAAGCTCTGAATGGCCTCTTCGCTGCTCGTATCCCCCGATGAAAGAGCATATCCCTCGATGACTATGCCCCTGAAGCTGGTCTTCCGCCCCTCGTTCCGCGGCACCTTCAGGCCCACATGGGTCAACCAGACATCGTCCTGAACTGTCTCTGCCACAGCCTCCCAGATGTAGGTCAGCTCTGTGCGCGAGCTGATGACTCCGCTGATCTCACTGAGGTCGGGCTTGATTCTCCGCATGATAGCGGCGAGTTCGTCCAGAGTAGGCGTCCCCGGGTAGAGCGCAGTCAAGTCCCCCTCAAGCTTGTCGATCTCACGCGCGTAGACATCGATCATCCTGAAATTGGCCGTGGAGAAGAAGACAACGGCCAGAACGGTCAGGATACAGAGCAGCGCGGAAAAGGACACGAGAGAGAAGATGACGTTCTTCCTTCGATCGGGCACGACGTTCTTGCGTATGAGATTGATGTCATACATCGTTAGTGAACACCCTCCACCATGGCCAGCGCAGCAGCAAGCGACACGAACGACGCGAGGTGATCCACCGTGGCCTTGTCGAAGCGAGACTCATCAATCTTGACCAGCTCGAGTGGACTCCACGGAAGAACACGAATGCCCGTGACCTCTTCAAGAGTCTCAGAGAAGCTCGGCATACCTGACCCTCCGCCACATAGGTAGATACGATCCACGTCGCTCCCATCGTCTCTGCTCTTGTAGTATGCAATCGACCTGGATACTTCCTCGACCAGGCGCCGAGTGACTCCGCTGGTGGCCCGCGAGACTGCAGGGTTCGTGCCCGCTTCGGTCATCTTGACCTTCTCCGCTTCCTTCTGGTCTACGCCGAGCAGTTTTCCAATAGCTCTGGTGTAAGTGTCGCCCGCGATATCCACGTCCCTCGTGAAGGGAACCATTTTCCTTCGCGCTATCCCTATGTTCGTTGTCCTTGCACCTACATCCACGATAGCGACTGTCGCAGACTGCTCCTGTCCAGCCATTAGCGCCTCCAGGAGCACGAGCGCATCAACGCCGATGTTCCTGGGGTCGAAGCCGCAGCCCTTCATGAGTTGCACCTTCGAGTCGACCTCCGCTTTCATCGCTGCGACGAAGAGCACATCCATGGTTTTGCTGTCGGAAGCAGCCTCCATCGCAGTGTAGTCCACGTACGAGTCAGCGATGTCAAAGGCTATCACCTGGCTGCCCTCGTACCACAGAGCTCCCCTCACCTCCTTCTCCGCCATCCTTGGGAAGTGGAAACTCCTCACCGCGACGTGCGGCCCACTGACGGATCCAACCGCCCTGCGTCCGCCCTCCTCGCACGCATCCCTGACCGAGCCCACGGCTGCCAGAACGGCCGCTTCATCTCTCGGCGCTTCGATCACTGCGAGCGCGAGGTTCTCAAGACAAAAGGCTCCCGGATGACCCGAGAGTTCCACCAGCTTGACGGAGGTGGATCCCATATCCAGACCCACAAGCGTCCTTGTTTCATTCGCGAACATCGCCAGGACTCCCCCTATATCCAGGTGTCCTTTGAATCGATCGAAGAACACCTCTGATACTGCACCCCTTAGCAGTCCTTGCTGATCTCCATCCGACCGCTACTAGTTGCTGACTATGTCTCCGTTCTGGTTGATCGTCTTCGTCACACCTGACACGTCACTCGCGCACATCGCAGTGCTCAGTGACCCGTCGCACTTGATAGTGAACGCGTTCGCCCCCGAAGCGCCGTCGAACGTGTAGCACTCCTTACTGAAGTACCTTCCCTCGAGATCGTTGGAGCTCACACCCAACACCCCACCCACTGTCACCAGGGCGCCGTCCGCGAAACTCGCGTCCGCATAAGAACCGTGCTCCGCGTAGTAGGCGCGCATGGCGTTCTTGACCAAGCCGAGCGTCGTCGTGGCCTCAGTGCCCATTGAACGCTCAGGTACGGTTTGATACATGGGAATCGCCACCGCAGCGAGCACACCCACTATCATCACGACGATCATGAGCTCAACAAGCGTGAAGCCTTGCTCATTCCTGTGCTGCATGTCCTTAACCTCCATTCATTGGACACCCGCTCCAGCTGGGAGCAGCTCCGAGAAGCATGTTCTCCAGCCCCGGCACTCCGCAGGATGTCCCGATGCACACCTGATAGCAGATGTTTCGCTTTCCCTCCTTGTTGGATGCCCCCGGGGGCAACACCGCAACAGGTGTCGCCCCCGGATCATGCGTCTTCGTTACGAGTTGGTGATATCGCCGTTCTGATTGATCGAACGCACGATGGTTGAGACTTCTGCCGCCTGCGTAGCAGTGCTGTTTGCACCGTTACATTCGATGTCGAACGCAGCACCAGTCGGAACAGCATCAAACGTGTAGCACGGTGAACTGAAATAGCGTCCCATAAGGTCGCTATCAGTCACATCAAGCGTGCCTGTAGCAGTAACCAGGCCACCAGCAGCAAACGGTAGGACAGCGGTGCCCACGTACGTACCGTGCTCTGCAAAGTACACACGCATGGCGCCACGAATCGTGCCCAGAGCCGCTACGGCCTCTGAAGCCTTAGCACGCTCAGTAGCTCCCTGGTACATCGGGATAGCTACCGCGGCCAGGATCCCTACGATAATGACCACAATCATCAGCTCGACGAGGGTGAAACCCCCCTGATTCTTGCGTAGCATCTTATTCACCTCCTCCCTGCTCTGTTGATTCCCCTGTTGACTCGACCTACTGTATCCCAGTTGCCATCTGGAAAATGGGCAGGTAGATCGCCAGCACTACAATGGTCACGATGCCGCCGAGCCCAACGATGAGGGCCGGCTCTATCATTGCTGTCAGTCCACTGATTGCAGTGTCGACCTCGTCCGTGTAGAAATCGGACACTCTCTCGAGCATATCGGGCAGATTACCCGACCTCTCCCCAGCCGAGACCATGCTAACGACCATCTTAGGAAAGACCGGGGACTCTGCGAGCTTCTCTGAAATGGTCGCCCCGTTGATGACTCCTTCATTTACTCTGTCAATCGCCTCCTTCACGACAGTGTTGCCCGAGGTCTCGGAGACTATTTCGAGTGCACTGACCACTGTTACTCCGTTTTCCATGAGCGTCCCGAGTGTCCTGCTGAACCTGGCAACCGACGCCTTCTGGATGAGTTTCCCAAACATAGGCAGCTTGAGAATGAGCCCGTCAAACTTGAGCCTTCCCGCCGGCGTTTTCTTCCACCTAAGGAAGAAGAAGGTCCCGAGTCCGAGAATAAGGACCTCCCAGAGGATGTTCTGCCCGAGGAAGCGTGATATCGTGATGAGCACCGTAGTGAGCGGCGGCAGTGTCATATCGAAGTCCGCGAAGATGACCTCGAACTTCGGAATCAGGAAGAACATGATGGCTATGACGGCGAACAGGAAAAAGACGGCGATGAATGCCGGGTAGGTTGACGCCGATATGATCTTCCTGGTAAGGGCATCCCTCGCCTCGAGGTAGCTGGCCAGACGTGCAAGCACGGCCGGCAGTGAACCCGACTCCTCGCCGGCTCTCACCATGGCCACGAAGAGCGTCGAGAAGACCTTCCCGTGCTTTGCGACTCCCTGAGAAAGCGTTGATCCAGCCTCGATGTCCGCGGACACGTCTTTGAGTATGCCGGCCAGAGTCTGGTTGTCGATCTGGTCGGCGATCCCGTCAAGACTCTCGAGCACAGGCAGGCCGGCATCCAGCATCGCGGAGAGCTGCCGACAGACGACGGCCTTGTCCTTCGTCTTCACCTTCTTGCCGCCACGCGAGCCGCGCGGCTTCTGCGTAGCCGCCAGCGGCGCAACGGAGATGACGACGAGGTTCTCTCTCCGGAGCATGGACACGAGACCCATCTCAGTCTCGGCGCTCCGAGTGCCCTCTACCGTTCTGCCTTTGGCATTCTTGGCGATGTATGCGAATTCGGACATCGTGCGTTTCCCTCTGCCTAAGCGGCGTGTCGAAACAGTCCGCGAGCGCTGGTTCTAGTTCGCCGCTCTGCGCCCCTGAGTGGGTGTGTTGATTCTCAGTTTCCCTAGTTCTCTCATCATTCCCTTGATGTCGTTCGAGGACAGAAGCGCCGTTTCCGGCGTCAGATTTCCGTCCTGAGTCAGTTTCAGAAGCGTAGAGTTCAGACTGTGCATGCCGTCCTTCGACCCCGTCTCGATCGCGGATCTCAGCTGCTGAAGGTTGTTCTCCCTGATCAGGTTTCTCACAGCCGCCGTTGCCACCATCATCTCGGTCGCCAGCCGCCGGCCGGTTCCGCTCGCATCCGGCAGAAGCTGCTGGACGAGCACGCCCTCGAGGCAGAGCGACAGCTGTGTCCGCACCCCCTGCTGCTCGTGCGAGGGGAAGATGTCGACGATTCTGCTTATCGCCTGTGGTGCCTCACTCGTGTGCACTGTGGTCAGCACGAGGTGACCGGTCTCTGCAAGGGTCAGTGCCGTGCGGACTGTATCGAGATCTCTGATCTCACCTATGCAGATCACGTCCGGGTCCTGTCGCAACACCTGTCGGACGGCCTCTGCAAAGGACCGAGTGTCCCTGTCCAGCTCTCGCTGGTTCACGATGCTCCGTTTGTGCCTATGCAGATACTCGATGGGATCCTCGATCGAGAGAATGTGAACAGCCTTGGTGCCGTTGATATAGTCGATCATCGAAGCCAAGGTTGTCGACTTGCCGGAACCGGTCGGACCGCTCACGAGAACCAGACCGTGCAGTTTCTCACAAAACTCCTGCATGACCGGCGGGACGCCGAGTTCCTGCATGGAGGGGATCACCCAAGGCAGGTGACGCACGGCGGCGGCAACGGTCCCGCGCTGGAAGAACACGTTCAATCTGAAGCGTCCGAGTTCCTCCACGCTGAACGACGTATCGAGTCCCTTCTCAACTTCGAGGCGCGCGATCCTCTTCTCATCGAGCATCGCGTAGGCGAGCTCGCGCGTTTGATCGGGAGTGAGACGCGGGGCATCGCTGGGCTCCAGCCGGCCATCGATCCTGAACTGGGGTGGCACGCCCGGGGTCAGATGAAGATCCGACGCCCGTCGGGATACCATCTCCTTGAGGAGCGATACGATTCCTTCACTCAGACCGGTGTCCGACATCTCATCCTCCTAGCCGCTCGCGACGGAAAGCACCTCGTCTATCGTCGTCAAGCCTTCACGAATCTTCTCCATGCCGTTCACGAGAAGCGGCTTCATCCCTTCGGCAAGTGCCATGTCTCTAACGGGTTCACCAACATCTCCTGCCAGAACAAGCTCCTTGATGGCGCGTGTCACGGAGAACAGCTCATAGAGAGCCATTCTTCCCTTGTATCCTGTACCGGAGCAAGCGGAGCAACCTGCGCCTCGTTTGAAGACCGTATCGGTCGCCTCCGGCAAGGCGTCTCGGAATCTCTCGAGAAGCAGCGGTTCCGGATCGTATTCCTCAATGCAGTTCGCGCAGATCGTTCTGACAAGTCGCTGCGCGATCACCAGATTCAGGGACGTGCAGATCAAGTACGGTTCGGCTCCCATGTTGAGGAGTCGATCTATCGAAGAGGTGGCGTCGTTCGTGTGTAGAGTGCTGAAGACCAGATGGCCCGTCTGTGCAGCCTTGATGGCTATCGAAGCCGTCTCGAGGTCGCGGATCTCGCCTACTAGAATCACGTCCGGATCCTGCCGGAGAAACGATCTGAGAGCCGCGGCGAAGTCCAACCCGATCCCGGGCTTCGCCTGGACCTGATTGACCCCCTCGAGTTCGTACTCGACAGGATCCTCTACGGTCATGATGTTCTTGTCGGGCGAGTTGATGTATGAGAGTGCCGAGTAGAGCGTGGTCGTCTTACCGCTTCCAGTCGGGCCGGTCAGCAGAACCATCCCGTGTGGTGCGCCGATTGCGCCCTTTATGAGGTCAAGTGATGCGCCATCGAATCCGAGATCGCTCAGATCCGTCTTTAGATTTGTCTTGTCCAGGATCCGCATAACGACCTTCTCGCCGTGGATGGTGGGAATCATGGAGATACGTATGTCGACCTCTCGGCCCATTATTCTCACCCTGCAGCTACCGTCCTGCGGAAGTCGACGCTCAGCGATATTGAGTCCGGAGAGAATCTTGATCCGGGAAGTGATCGCCCATTGCATTTTCTTCGGAGGTGGCAGTATCTCCCGAAGCACACCGTCGACCCGGAGCCGCACAGCGATGTCCTTGTCGCGCGGCTCAATGTGGATGTCGCTCGCCCCCTCCTGGATCGCCTGAAGCAGAATGAGGTTGACCAATCTGATAACGGGAGCGTCGTTCGGCTCAATCGAGAGCTGCTCGGTATCTCCACCGCTGGCGATGCCCATTTCGACCTCAACCTCAACAATGCTCTGAATCGACTTCTCGATATCGATCTCGTCGCCGTAGAACTTCTCGATCGCGGCCTGGATCAAATCGGGATCAGCCTTGACGGGCCGGACATCATACCCGGTGTTCGCGGCGACGGTGTCGGTGGCGATGACGTCCAGCGGATCATCCATAGCGACCAGAAGAGCTCCGTCCTCTCGCGCCACAGCGATGAGGTGAAA
>JAUWBY010000182.1 GCA_030609605.1 Candidatus Eiseniibacteriota bacterium | reverse complement strand
AGTCCTGAGAGTGCTCGACTAGCGGCGCACACCGCCCTTGAGCAACTCGGGTTGGCCGGACTCCACCCTCGTGAACTGAGGACCTTGTCCGGAGGAGAAGGACAGCTCATAGGCATTCTTGCGGGGCTCATGGAAGGCGGTGGGAGAGTGGCCTTGGACGAGCCGTTTGGAATGCTGGATGAGCTCCGGGCGCGTCAAGTCGCAGAGCTGATAGGCAAGGCCGCGGCAGCGCAGTCCGCTGAAACAGGAGTAGTGCACGAGACCGTGATGTGCATCGTTGACTCCGATGAGACGTATCTGGGCCCCATTGTCACTTCTTCGAAGAACCGGGTGCGCGTCGAGCTCCCTCCGACCTTCACGGAGCCCTCGTTGCTTGTCTCAATCATGGAGGACATTGGGACTAGCACAGTCTCCGCTGGCGGTAGGGTGGCGCTAGAGCACGTGACGCTTGTGCTCAGTTCTAGCCAACGAGTGCTCACGGACGGCCTTAGTCGTGACCTCGAGACAGGCAAGGTATGGGTGATCAGGGGACCGAATGGCTGTGGGAAGTCACTGCTGCTCAGAGCGATCCTCCGATTGCTCCCGAAGGGTGTCGCTCTGAGAGCTGGCAAGGTCTGCGTGGACAACGTGTATCACAATGGCAGGATCGGTGCTGGCTTCTGCCGCAAACCCATCGGATCTGCGCTCTTCGTGCCCCAACACTGCCACTGGCTGCTTGCCTGCGAAAGGCCGTGGGGTTACTTGCTGAGGCGGCTCCCAGAGAACCGCGCACTCCTGGATGCGCTGGCTCCGCTGCGTGAGTGTGGACTGCTTTGGCAGGAGGGGCGCGCGATGATGGAGTCCAGCCCTGGCCAGGCTAGGTTCGCCCTCGCTGTGACCGCTTGCATCGCCGTCGCGACGAATCCGCGGCTGCGCTGGTTGTTTGCGGATGAGCCTGATGCTGGGCTCGACTCCGCTCGGCGAGAGGCGTTGTTCGCCGCCTACGACTGCCTGGCTCGCCTAGGCAGGGGCGTTGTTGTCGTGACCCATCACAGTGCTTCGGCAAGCAGTATGGGAGTGATTCACCTTGGGCCTGGGCAAGCATCGGACAGTGATGGTTGAAATCTGGAACCGGTTGCCTCACGGTTTCCGCCTCGCGGTCTTTGCGCTTCTTGCAGCGCTGGCTGTCCTGCTTCCAGAACTTCCTCAGCGTGTGCAGTGGGCGACTGCCGGTCTTGTTGTGGTGGTTCTTCCTTGGTGTGGCGCCTTTCGCTTGCGTGGCTACGTTCTCAGAATCCTCGGAGCCATAACTGCAATGCTGATTGGTTTCGCTGTTTTCCTTGTCATCACGGGACAGGGATTTGGACCAGAGAACGCGCTTTGGACGGGCGGCCCAGTGTTCTTGGTGATTGTGTCGGCGGCTGGCGTTGCGATTCAAGGTTTCAAGCTCTCGGAGTGGGTCTATCTGACTGAAAAGCTATCGGAGTCCCTCAGCAATGTTGTCATCGGCATGAGCTGCGCGTCGGCGTCCTTGGCGGAGGAGATTTCTCTGTCCATGAACACGCTGCGGTCGACCGACCCAGAGAGGTGGTTTCGGAGTAGTCAGGTAAGACCGTGCCAACGGGTCATGGAGGGGTTTCTGAATCTCTGCATCGTGCTATGCGGGGGAGCTACAGCGATGAGCGAGACACTGAGCGAGTACGCGTCAAGGCTCCGAACGCGCGGAGTCTTCGCCGATCCGTGCGTAGGTGCGACCACACTCCGCTTGGACGAGGTCTACGACCTCCCGCATTTCGCGGAGATCTACGCGGCGGCGTTCGACGACAAGCCGATTCACGAGCGGTGGCGGGCCAGATTGATCGAGCTGTCTCGCGGTAGGCGAGACGCACTGGAAATCGGTGCCGGTGCCGGGCGGGTCAGCAGGGAGTTGGCCCATCTGATTCCCAATGTCTGCGCTCTCGAGAAGAGCGAGGGATTGGCCCACATGTGCAGCGACAGAGCATCAGGAGATGCGCGTGGTGCTCCGATCCGTGTGTGGAATGAGGCATTCCCAGGGGCCAAGCTGGAAGAGCAGTTCGGATTGGTCGTCATGCATCAGAACGTGCTGCTGGAGCTGGTCAACGAGCATGAACTCGATCTGATCTGGGCGAGGCTCGCCTCAATCACGGCACCAGGTGCGGATGTCGCATTCGACTACCCGTGGTCTGTCGAGCTCCCTCCCATTGGTACTGAGATCGCTCTTATTGAAAAGGCGCTGCCTGGCATCGGTTCGGTGTCGTACTCGTATCGCTACGTCGGACAGGAAGGCAGGTTGCACCGCGCTCACATGCACCTTGATGTCGAGTCGGAAGCACGGATGAGAGTAACCATCGCCTTCCCACTGGGGCTTCTGATTCCATCGCTTGATGAGGTTACGGCGAGCGCCGAGCGCCATGGATTCGAGCTGCTGTTCAGGGAGGACATCGGTGAATCGGGCTTCATTCCAGGTAGAATGGCGCTCTGCGCAGTTCGAAGAATGCAAAACGGAGGGGCAGATGCGAGATACTAGACAAGACGGTGAGGTATCAACGCTTGGAGCTGCCCTCGCCATCTGGGCATTGATGATCTGTGGTGTCTTGTGTTTATTGGGGTTGCTTCCAGTCGCTCGCTTTGTACTCGGCATCTCGGAAAACAAGAGCATCGTGCATTTCGTAATCGGCATCCCTGCGCTGGCGGTTCTCGCTCTCCTCTTCCTGACTCTTCTCAAGGGTGCTGTCGACGGTGCCAGCGCGGACGGCAGCGAGCGGGCAGAGCAGGGCTGGTATCATGTTGTGCAACGTCCAGAGGCATTCTTCTACGCTGCTGTACTATGGAGTAGCTACACAGTCCTGCTAACCGGCGGCATACTGGGCTCTCCGATCGCCTCTTTGCTTGCAGTAGTGCCGCTTCTCTCCAGCCCGTTCGTTGGAGCACAGCGTAGAGGATCCCTTCTGCTGCTTGCCGCAGTCTGTGCAATCGCTGTCGGTATTCTATCTCAGACGAGCCCATTCACACCGCCTGAGAGCTACCCCAACACAGACTCGTGGGTCTGGACAGGCAGAGGGAATCACCTCATCGCAATGTTCGTGATAGTCGCAGCGATGATCTACGAGAGGTACATCCTGCGAAGCGTGAAGTTGAACATCCTAGAGGAGCCTGCCATCTAGCACGGAACCCCGGCCGGACGTACAGGTGGGGCGACCACCCTGCTCGTGCATCTGGAATCGCTGAGTCGCAGCAGCACTCCGATCCTCGTCCAGGCACTATTGCGCTTCGGCTTGCATAGTTGCTCGTGCGCAAGATCGACCTCTTCGTCTCTCAGTACAACAGCAGATCCATACCCTTCCGCTGGACCGCGACGGCCGACTCGATACTCCGGAAGCTCGAAAGATCATGTCAGGCTACTTCTGGGACAGGACACTAGTAGTGGAGGTCAAGGTGCCCCGATAAGGCGTTCTGCTCCATGCACGGCACCCGCGACTGCGGGCGGCGCCCTCCGCCACGTACCGCCGGCGGGCAGCCCTTCGGACTTCCCAGCACTACTTCAGGAAGAGGCCCGTGTCCGCCTAGATCATCCTCATCGCGCTAGATTCGGCCCTGCGCCACCAAGCGTCGGTAGTGCTCACCAAGTACTGTCAGCTTGCAGGATTTGCTTCCCATGGCAGCATGCCACATGTGAGGGGCATCAACTGGCGCGACCAAGTTCACTCGATTGTACTTCTGAAGAACGGCGAACGTGGCGGTGTTCAGCGGGTCGGGCGCAGGGATTCCGACATCCGCCGCGGAGCGCTCTGGCTCGAACGAAGGATCGAGCCGGAACTCGAAGCCAGGCGTGGGAAAGAGTTCAGCGATGCGTCGCAGTTCCACTAGCTCAATAGGCGGCTGAACTTCTCGCAACGAGATGAAGCGCTTCACGTTTGTCTTGAACACTGGGCGTTGGTCCCAGGGACCAAGCGACTGATCTATGTGCGCGTACACACTGCTCGGAGTGATGTCGCCAACCAGGTTTGAGGCGGCTCCACTCAAAGCATCAATCAGCAGCGTGGTGAATACTCCTGCGCCGTTCTTCTCGCTGGCGTATTGCTCTGCGGTTGACGCGGTCAGTATGGTAAGGCCATCGGTGAGTTCAGCTGTGGATGGGGTCGACGGGTTAGCTCCCGCGATTCCGGAATGGCAGCTGTCAAGAATGACCACCTTGTTCTGAGCGCGCGAACCGTTCGCAAACGTCAGGACGTCGTTGAGAGCGATCCCCTCATCACCGGACCTAGCGTCACTGCCGAGGAGGTATCCACCGGTTGCCTCGATGTGACCGTGCCCAGCGAAGTAGAACAGCGCAGTCTCAGAGTCCCCGGCAAACAGTGCCTGAATCTGATCTCGCAGGTGTGAACGCTCGACCGCGTCGGTGGGACCTGTTCCAGTAAGAAGCTTGACTCCGAAGTTGACGGTCCCATCACCGTTCCGCTCGAGAACGCTCTCTACCGCGTGTGCATCATCGACACAGCCATGCAGCCCTGGGCCGTGCCTGTAGTAGTTGATGCCCACGACAAGCGCCTTCCGCATTGTGATCTACCTCCCGCCCGCAATGAGCTGCTTCAGATTGTCCCAGGTCCACTTGTATACTTTGTTGGTAGCCTTCGCCGAGGTTGGCTTGGTACACGTCTTGTCAGCGTAAGCCGCCAGAAGGAAGTACGACACCGACTTCTCCTGAGCGATCTCGATCTCAGCAGCCGCGCCTTTGGCGGTGTGCGTGTGCTCGCCGCAGAGGCCGATAACGATGTCAATGTTGGCCATGCGGCGCCTAACCTTCTCCCTCCAATCGCCAGAAAGAGGCTCCTTCACGGATGCATCGGTGAAGTCGAAGGGACTGTCCGGGAGTTTGGCCTGCCCGGCCAACATGGTCTTGGCGTCTTCGTCGTGATCGTAGTCAAAGCTGATGAACACCCGCTTCTTGGTCGCCATTCGGTGACTCCTTTGGTGGTCGGTTAGACATCC
>JAUWBY010000121.1 GCA_030609605.1 Candidatus Eiseniibacteriota bacterium | reverse complement strand
ACTCGTGGCGATACTGTGTGAACTCGCATACGCGTTCACCTCCCTTTTGACAAAGACAACGGCAATCATCTGCCCCCCCCCATCGATCCCCGATCCCGTCAGACGTGAGTCTTCTCTCCGACGCAAACACCGCTGGATTGTTCACGCTCACCAGTCGGATCAGGCTTCTCGTCCAATCGGCCTACTCCCAAGGCCGACTTGTACTCCGACAGTATCTCCTGCGTGACCCTCGACCACGAATAGCGTCTCACGCTCTCATGCGCTCTTGCGACGAGTCCTTCCATGAGATCGGATCTTCGCGCCAGCCTGATCATGGCCTTCGCTATCGAGCCCGGCGATCCCGGCGTAACGAGAAGCCCGGTTCGCTCTGCCTCAACGACTTCGCGGTAGCCCGATATGTCGGACGCAACGACGGCCGCACCAGCCGCCATCGCCTCGAGAAGCACGATCCCAAAGCTCTCGCCGCCCGTCGCCGGAGAACAGAAGACGTCTGCGCTCGCGTAGTGGCGAGCGAGCAGATCCCCCGAGATGAATCCTGTGAACTCTACGTGCTTGCGGCACCGTTCCGACACGCGGGATTCATAGTAGCTCGCGAGCGGCCCACTGCCGACAACGACAAGTCGGGCGTTGGGTACGGCGTCCAGAATCGCCGGCATCGCTTTCAGGAGAAACTTCGCTCCCTTGCGCGGCTCCATTCTCCCAACAAAGAGGATCTTGAATTCCCCGTCCCCGCGCTCCGAGAAGGGTCGGGCAGATTCGAATCGCTCGACGTCGACACCGTTGGGGATAATGCTATACTCGCCGGGGAAGTGGCGCGACGCCGTCTCCTGAGCCGCGTTCGACACGGCGATCCGCCTCTTGATACGTCGTACACGGTGATTGAGTAGCGGCCAGAACACCCGGTATCCGAGTGATCGCTCATTGCTGGCATGAAACGTCCCGACAACGGGGACATCGGCCTGCCCCAGCGCCGACAGACACAGAGCAGGCATAAGTGGTTCGTGCAGGTGCAGGACATCGAATCTTTGCCTATCGAACACGCGTCTCAACTGGCCGGCCATCCTGAGGTCGAGCGCAACGGGGCAGATGGAACCGTTGGCCGGAACGGAGACCGCCCTGCCGATCCGGATAACATCATCCTCGCACGGAGAATCGTCGTCTCCGAAATTCGTCGTTACCACGCGGACGTCGTGTCCAAGTCTGGAGAGTTCTCTGTAGGTATGATAGACGTGTTCGGTCACCCCTCCCGGGTAAGGATAAAACGCGGATGTGACGATGCCTATCTTCAATGTCTCATCCTCTGATCGTGCTGCGAGCCCCAGGCGCACCGGTTGCGGCTCAATGCGGCGCCGTCATTGCGCCCTCACACCGTCATCGCCGCGCCCAAACCGGCTGCAACATGCACCACTGATCCGGGTAGCGCGCGATGTACCGTTCGATGACGTCGGCGAGTCGTTGGGTGTACGTTCTTACGGCGGCGTCGAAATCATCACCGGCACTAGTCAGGATTGGTTCCTCAATGAACACGTCATAGCTTCCATCAGATCTGCGAATGCAGAAACCAGGAACGATCGGCGCTCCGCTTCTCAGAGCAAGGTAGGCCGCCCCTCTCGGCAGGATCGTCCGTTTCCCGAAGAACATCACGTCGACACCGTCGGCGCCAACAAGTCTCTCTCCCAGAAGGAAGACAATCTCATTCCTCCTCAGAGCCCGCCACACCTTGAGCGTCTGACCCAGCCGAATGATGCTGACCCCTCCGCGCTTCCGCAAGGAAGAGACGGCACTCTCAGACGCGTCTCCTGAGACCGGTTCGACGATCGCCGATAGATCCGGCAGACCCTCGGCATCCGCCAGAGCCGCTCCACCCATGTCCCAGCTCCCAAGATGAGCCGAGACGAAGATGACTCCCTTCCCGGCACAGAGCGCTCCCTGAAGATGCTCGAGTCCTCGAAACCTGACCCTGTCGCTCACACTGCCTCTGTGCCGACCGCCCAGGCCAAAGAAATCCGCATAGTACCGCCCGTAGCTTCTGAACATCTTCTTGGCCAGCGCCTTCGCTTCCTTGCTGTTCGGAGGCTTCCCGAGCACGTGCCCGGCGTTTTCCTGTGCATGCTTCCGCTTGGTCTTCAGGGCGAACGCGGCTAGATCGGAGAGAGGAAGGATGATCCAGTAGCTGATGCGCCGGGGCAATGCAGCCGCGAGTCTTGTAGTCATGCGAAGAAGCGGATATGCGTTCAGGAGATTGAGTCTCGATGTATCGGCAAGAAGAAAGACCGAGATGCCAGCGTAGCCCATCGAAACAAGACCCACAGCAACCAAGAGGTATCGAGGGCCGACGATGTCCACAATGACACCGGACAGAATCCCGGCAACTCCAAACGCGGCTTTGGACAACATGTCGCGAAAACCGAACGCCTTACCGATACTGTCCCTCGGCATCGTTTCATGCACTACTGTATCACAGGTGATCATGGCCGGTGCTACGAAGACACCCACGAAGAAGACACCAACTGACACAAGCATGATCGTCGATGACTGCGCGATTCCGATGAGAACAGAACCGCAGAGGAAGAAACTCAAGGCGATGATGGCTCGACGTGGTGTGCGTGAGAAGAAATGTCCAACGAGAACGGATCCTACGAGCATTCCCACGCCGGCAAGCGAGAGCAGGATACCGAGCTGCGCCGGCCCCATTGCGAACTCGTTCCTGACAAGGACGGGCAGTGCTACCATGACGAACCCGATGACAAACATGAGGCTCGATATGGAGATCGTCGAGTAGATGATTATCGCACGCCCCTTCATCTGAGCGATGCCGTCCTTGAGATCTGCGATCAGTCGCTGGTAGGCCGAACTGATCACCTCAACTTCCTCTCCTATCGGAGCTGCAAGCTCGTGGCCGATGCGGACTGCGTCTTCTGCAAACTCCTCGCGGCTGTGCGCGTGAAGCGCGTGACGCGCTGTCTCCCCGACGATTCTTCTCCTAGCGGCCAGTTCCTCCTCGCGCGCGGCTGCAATCCCCGAGACGCCTCTCAAGGTCATGAATGCGACAAGGACACCTGAAGCAACGTAGGTCGCTGAGTCCGCAAAGAACCCGACTGTGAAGCCGAACCGTTCCACAAGAAGACCTCCACCGGCCGGACCGATTATGATCGCAGCCACACCCGCAATGTTCAAAAGTGAGTTGGCGGACATGATGTTGTCATGCTTCACGATCTGCGGAAGTGCAGCCGACTTGGCCGACAGGTAGAACCGAGTGACGGTGAACACGAGGAACATGAGGATATACACCGCCACCATCGAATCTGAGACCAGGGCAATCGCGGCGACGAGCACGGCCCGTATGAAATCGGACGCTACCATCAGGGTGCGACGACTGATCCGGTCTGCATAGACCCCCGAGATCGGACCGACGAACAGAACGGGCGCACTGGCCAGAAGCAGGATCTTCGAGAACTCAAGGCCGCTTGTCTTCTCACCACCGGAGATTGCGAAGATCAGCGCGGTCAGGGCCATCAGATTCAGATGGTCGCCCATCTGAGATGCCAGCGACCCCGTCCAAAGCAGCGTGAAGTCCCTGTTGCGGATGAGCTCCGCGTACCCTCTCCTCTTGCCCGCTCTGCCGGTCATATTGCCCTGACTCCCGCCTTCTCGATATCTGCCGCATCGCCGGCGGACTCGCGGCCGTGTTCAAGCGATCCGCGGAGCGCGAGAAGCACCCGTTCAGCCAGCTGAGCTCTGGCTTCGTCATCCGGATGGCGCTTCACATACTCAAGGATCGCTTGAATCATGGTGACGGCCGAAATATCCTCGCCCGTTCCCTTGAGTTCAACATGAACGTCCTCGCCGGAGAGCACGAGTTCAGAAAGCTCGAGAAGGGTGATGACCCTTCCCTGATGCGTATCATAGAGACGCCTGTTCGAGTACTTGAGGATGAGTCTCAATGTGGCTCCCACTCACTCCCGGCTTGTTTCGTTGCTTTTGTGCGACGCACCATAAACGTATAAACCTTCTGCTCGCGCGTCAAGGCCTTTTCTCCCAGATAGTTTGCATATTGCGGAGCCGACCATCCCATGGCCCATGCGCACCTAGCTGTCGGATGAATCCGTAGCTCGCCCTCTGGTCGATAGATGGAGTGTCAACGTCAGGAGACCGAAGAGTAGAGCGGCAACGAGTCCGGATGCCCTCCCGGCCCAGCCATGCCCGATCGTGACATACTCATCAAGCCCTGCGTTGACCAGAGCAGCCACCCCGATGCCCATCAGTGCGCCGCCGGCAATGAGCCCTGAACTGAAGAGGACCCCTCGCTCGCGCCGAGCGTGCCGCCTCTCCGCATCACGCGTGCGCTCCACCATGAGTCTTACGAGACCACCCGTCATGATAGGTGTCGACAGCCTGATCGGGAGGTAGAGCCCCACTGCGAAGGGCAATGACGGAATGCCAAGCAGCTCGACACACGCTGCCATGAATGCCCCGATGAAGACGAGTGTCCAGGGCAGCGACTGAGTGAGCACACCCTTCACGACCATGGACATGAGTACGGCCTGCGGCGCCGGGAGCTTGTCCGACCCGATGCCGTACGCGCGGTGCAGGAAGAAGACAATCCAGCCGATCGCAAGCGCCGAGCTCAACACGCCGATGATCTCTCCGATCTGCTGCCGTCGAGGCGTTGCTCCGATCAGGAAACCGGTCTTCAGATCCTGTGACGTGTCGGAAGCGATACAGATCGCGATGCATACCACGGCTCCGACGGAGATGGCCCCGACCATACCGGCCTTCCCCGTCCACCCCATGCCCAGAAAGATGAGGCTCGTCGCCAGAAGTGTCGCTATGGTCATACCCGACGCAGGGTTCGAGCTGCTGCCGACCAGACCGACGATCCGGGAGGATACGGTTACAAAGAAGAAACTGAAGACCACTATGAGCAACGCACCTAGCGCATTGACCGGTATCGCAGGCAGAAGCCAAGCCACTGTTCCCAAGAGGACCGCGCCCCACAGCACGAGCTTGGTGGGAAGGTCGCGTGCAGTCCTCACGGTCTCGGCCTCTCCTCCTGAACGCCCCAGCAGTTCCTTGAGACCTGCGCCGAACGAACTGACCATCGTGGGTATCGCCTTGATGAGCGTGACAAGCCCTCCGAACGCGACCGCCCCCGCCCCGATGTAGCGTATGTAGTTGTTCCAGATCTCGCCCGGACCCATCTCTGCTATGGGAACGCTCGCGGGGAAGAGCGGCTCGGTCAGACCGTTCCCGACCATCTTGATGATCGGGATGAGCACGAGCCACGCGACGGCGCCGCCGGCGAGCATTATCCCTGAGATCCGAGGGCCAATGACATACCCGACACCCAGGAGCGCCGGCGTTACCTCACCACCCATCTGAGCACCCTCGACTCCGCGGATATTCCAGACAGGACGATCAGGCCAGAGCCGCAGGCCATCCATTAGGAACTTGTACGATGCACCTATACCCAACCCCGCCAGAATCCGACCAACGCGCGACCCTCCCGCGTCGCCAGCCACCAGCACTTCCGCGCACGCCGTGCCCTCCGGGAACGGCAGTCTGCCGTGCTCACCTATCATCAGATGACGACGAAGTGGGATCATGAAGAGCACGCCAAGAAGCCCTCCCACAACTGCCAGCGCGAAGATCTTCGAAAGCTCCGGCATGAAGCCGAGCACTATGAGCGCCGGAATCGTGAAGATAATGCCCGCTGCCAGGGATTCGCCGGCCGAGCCCACAGTCTGGACCATGTTGTTCTCAAGCACAGTGGGCCGAGAACGGAAGAAACGGCTCAGCGCAATGGCGATGACGGCTGCCGGAATGGACGCTGACACCGTCATGCCGACCTTGAGGCCGAGATATGCGTTGGCGGCGCCGAACACAATTCCGATCAGAGCACCGATGAGTACGGACCGGAGCGTAAACTCAGGGATAATGGTCGCGTGCCTCGTGTAGGGCTTGTAGTTCTCTCCCTTGCAGCCGCCGTATGCATCGGCTCCCAGACGTCGTCCATTGTTCATGTCTGTCTCCATGTCGCAAGCACTACTGCTATTATTCCGAACGGTGCGGTTGCAGATCGTTCAGTTCGTCGGACGCGCCCTCGTGGCCGGGCTCGATCTCGAGAGCCGTCTCCCACTCGATGCGAGCCTTCGCGCGCTCTCCTCGTCCTATGTAGACGAGACCCAATCTCCAGTGGGACGACGCGAGGATTCCCGCATCTATCTCCTCGCCGCGGGCGATGAGATCCAGGAACGCCTGCTCGGCCGCCGGGATATCGTCACCTAGGAGGAGCTGCGCCGTCGCCAGCGTGTAGATGGCTTCGTCATTCTCCGGGTCAAGCCGCAGGATGCGCCAGCCGACAGGAATAGCGTCGGCGTACCGTTCCTCCTGCATGTAGAACCGGCCGAGAGCCCTCCAGCCCCACACGTTGGTCGTGTCGACCTTGGCGCCGGACAGGTAGGCGACCTCAGCAGCCTCGCTGTCCCCCTGCGACATGGCCACGATTGCGCGGGCCCGGAATCCGCTGTACTCATCCAGGTCCTCGATCGTGCGCACGGTCGCTTCCGCTCTGTCCATGCCTCCCCCGGCGAATCCCGGCGCGTGCACGTAGTACTGGAGCAATCCTATGTGCGCATTCACGTTCTCCGGGTCGCACTCGACGGCCTTCTCGCACTCGCTCTTGTACTTCCCTCCATAGAACATGGCTCTGAACCCGCCCTCGCTCGCCTTCATCCCATAGCTGTACGCGAGCATCAGATGGTACTCCGAGTTCCCGCGATCGCGCTTGACCGCTCTTCTAGCGTGCTTGATGGCGAACTCGGCGTCTTCTCTCATCAGGCCGACGATCGCCAGGCCATGCTCGGCGCGGTGGTCGTCATCGTCGATCTTGAGAACCTTGAGGTAGAGCGCCTCTGCCGCGCTCGGCCTGCCGGCTTCGAGTTCCCGCCCCGCGCGAGCGATAAGGGAATCCGGTG
>JAUWBY010000028.1 GCA_030609605.1 Candidatus Eiseniibacteriota bacterium | reverse complement strand
ATCCCGACGGGTTCTTCAGCATGCTCGAGGGCCTGGGCTTTGCCTTGGCCGATCGCGTGGCTTTCCCAGACCACCATGCGTACGACAGGCAAGATCTTGCCGAGTTGGAGGAGCGACTCGTGGTGGTCGGAGCGCGTGCGGTGTTGACGACTGAGAAAGACGCTGTGAGATTGGGTGGTTGGCGTCCCGCGGTTCCTGTTGTCGCCGTGGGCATCGATCTTGAAGTGCTCAGAGGACAGAAGCTCCTGGATGACGCACTGACCGCTGTGATGAGATCCTGATGGAGTCAGCCTGAGGTACGGCAGTGCGGTTCGGCAGCAGATCGATCCTGAGACGGTTCTGTTGCCACAGTGGTGTGGAGGCAAGATGCGTCTTGATGAATATGCGAGTCTCAGCGTGAAGGAACTGGGCTCGATCGTTGAGGGATTCAAGAAGTCGAAGAACGCCGTGGTTCTCGGACACAACTACCAGGTGCCTGAGGTTCAGATGCTGGCTGATTATCTGGGCGATTCGCTCAGACTGGCGCAACTGGCCACGGAGACCGATGCGGCGCTTGTCGTGCTCTGCGGAGTCAGGTTCATGGCCGAGAGCGCAGCCATCCTGAATCCCGGCAAGAAGGTGATAATCCCATCGCTGGAGGCCGGTTGTCCGATGGCGGACATGGCCACTCCGGAGCAGGTGGAGGCAGAGAGGCGAGCACATCCGGGCGCTGCTGTTGTCTCGTACGTCAACACATCCGCGGAGGTCAAAGCAGTAAGCGACGTTTGCTGCACGTCCTCGAATGCGGTCCAGGTAGTAGAGGCAATAGGCGCCGACGAGATCATCTTCGTGCCCGACAGAAACCTCGGAGCCTACGTTGCTTCCAAGACGAACAAGCGGATCATCCTCTGGGAGGGACAGTGCTACGTCCACGACATGTTCGGGGCTGAGGATATCGAGCTGGCTCGCGGTGAGCATCCCGGCGTGCCCATAGTGATCCATCCCGAGTGTCCTCCTGTCGTGATTGCCGAGGCGGATTTCGTGGCATCTACCGGCGGGATGATGAAGCTCGCCGCAGAGCACGATGAGCTGATCGTCGGCACGGAGATCGGCCTTGTGGAACGCATGAATCGCGAGTATCCAGACAGGAACTTCTATCCGTTGTCCGCCTTCGCTGTCTGCAGAAACATGAAGATGACCGACCTGCCGCGGTTGGCATTCGCCCTTGAGCACGAGCAGCATGTCATCGAGGTGCCTGAGGAGACAAGAGTGCGTGCGGAGCGCGCTCTCACAAAGATGCTGCAGATGTCCCCGGGCCTGGAACGGCCTTCATCCTGACGCGGAGATGCCGAAGATGAACACCGACTACGTCATTGTCGGCAGCGGGATCGCCGGCCTGACGTTTGCCCTCAGCGCAGCAGAGAGCGGCCGTGTCCTCATCATTACGAAGAAGGATGACGCGGAATCGGCGACGAATATGGCGCAGGGCGGCATAGCGGCCGTGGTCGACGATGCCGACAGCTTTGCCTCGCACGTGGAGGACACATTCAAGGCCGGAGAGGGACTCTGCAACCGCGAGGCAGTTGAGATCGGGGTCAGAGGGGGGCCGGTGGCCGTTGCCAAACTGACCGATTGGGGGGCCGATTTCACTACCGAACGAAGGGTGGGCGGAACTCCGGCGTTCTCACTCGGCCAGGAAGGTGGGCACTCTGCCCGCAGGATCATCCACGCTGCCGACATGACCGGCAAGGAGATCGAGAGCTCACTCCTGTCGGCCATCAACAACCATCCCAACATCGAGATCCTCGAGGATCACATCGCGCTCGATCTGATCGTGCGGAAGAGTCCTGCCGGCGAACGCGTGTGCATCGGTGTCCATGTTCTCGATGAGGTCGCGCGCGATATCAGCTCAATCATTGCGAGCGTCACTGTCCTCGCAACCGGTGGATGCGGCAAGGTCTACCTCTATACCACCAACCCGGATATCGCCACGGGAGACGGGATTGCGATGGCCTTCAGAGCCGGCGTTCCAGTCAGGAATATGGAGTTCGTTCAGTTTCATCCAACGTGCCTCTACCACGCGGATATCAGGTCGTTTCTCATTTCAGAGGCCGTGCGTGGCGAGGGAGCTCTTCTTCTGAGCATGTCGGGTGAACGGATCATGGACGGTGTTGATTCCAGACTGGAACTGGCTCCCAGAGATGTCGTGGCGAGAGCCATCGACAGGACGATGAAGATGACCGGTGACAAGCATGTCTACCTGGACATGTCACATCTCAATGCCGACCGCGTGAGGTCGCGTTTCCCGAACATCCACGCGAAGCTCGCGGAACTCGGTATCGATATGGTGGCCGATCCCATCCCGGTCGTGCCCGCCGCTCACTATCTCTGTGGTGGTATCGAGGTTGACATGGATTGCAGAACTGCGCTTCGGGGCCTCTTTGCGTGCGGCGAGGTCGCCCACACGGGGATGCACGGCGCCAACAGGCTGGCGAGCAACTCGCTTCTTGAAGCCGTTGTCTTTAGCGCCAGGGCAGCCGAAGCGGCGAAGCGTGAGTTTGAGGACCGGAAGAACGCCCACGATTCGAGCGGGTATTGTGTGTGGGAAGGCAATGCTTCCGGCCCGGTATCTGAGGGCGTTCTCATCGACTACAACTGGGATATCGTCCGCCGGTTGATGTGGGACTACGTAGGGATCGTTAGAACGGAACGTCGTCTGAAACTGGCGATTGGAAGAATGGCTACCGTCAGACGCGAGGTAGCCGAGTACTTCGATCGCTATCCTCTGAACAGCGATCTGGTCGAGCTCAGGAACATCGCGCTCGTGGGTGAGCTGATCATTCGGTGTGCGCTCAGCCGTCGGGAGTCACGGGGACTGCACTACGTGGAGGACTACCCTGACCGGGACGACGCGCGATTCAAGAGGGACACAATCCTGATGGAAAGGAGCATCCTGTGAAAGTCGCGCGGGTCATGTCCGCACTGCTCGCGATGGCCCTTGTGGCCGTATCCGGAACAGCAGGGTGCGCCGAAGGAGGTGAAGAAGGCATGGACGCAGAACGCACCAGCGGAGTGACGCGTCGTCCGGTCGTGGCCGGGACGTTCTATCCCGATGACCCTGCGATCCTGGCGCGCGACGTAGACGACTATCTTTCGGAAGCCGGTGATGAGTCCATAGAGGGTGAGATACGGGGTATCATCTCACCGCATGCCGGATACGTCTACTCAGGCGGTGTCGCCGCTCACGCGTACGCGACGCTCGATGGGCTTCTGTACGACACGGTCGTTGTCGTGGCGCCATCCCACAGGCACGCGTTCACCGGCAGCTCCGTATACGGCGGCGATGGCTACGAGACTCCACTGGGTATCGTGCCTGTCGATCGGGAGCTGTCGGATGCAATAGCTGGATTCTCGGACGCGCTCCGCTATGTACCGGAAGCTCACGCCTCCGAGCACTCGCTCGAGGTGCAGGTGCCGTTCCTCCAACGAACCCTCGCCGGATTCGAGATAGTCGCGATAATCATGGGTGACCAACGTGAGACGAATGTGCGCGGTCTTGCTGCGTCCATAGTGGAAGCGGCAAGGGCCTTTCCGGAGAAGCGCGTGCTGCTGGTGGCGAGTACTGATCTCTCGCACTATCACAGGCAATCCGAGGCGGTCGAACTCGACCGGAACGTCATCGAACGTGTCGATGCATTCGACCCAGGCGGGCTTCTCTCCGATCTTGCAGATGGAAAGTGCGAGGCTTGCGGGGGTGGGCCCACGGCGGCCGTGATGATGGCGGCGAAGGAGCTGGGGGCCGACGAGGCAAGAGTCACAGCGTACGCTACGTCCGGAGATGTGACGGGTGACATGAGTCAGGTCGTTGGCTACCTGTCGGCCGTTCTTGTGAAGCGCGGCGGCGGGGAATCAAGGATCGCGAATGGGGATTCAGAGATCGCGTCCGGAGAGCTGGAGAGCGAGGGCGGAGAGCCCGTGGCAATCGAACCGGGGCGGCCCTACGAGGGCCTCACGCGCGATGAGAAGGTTGCCCTTCTGGAACTGGCCCGCGGGACGATCGTCGCTGCGTTGAACGGGACCCCCGCGCCGAGACCGTCGATCGACACGGATGCGCTCAGAGTTCACTGTGGCGGGTTTGTGACGCTTGACAAGAACGGGAGACTCCGTGGATGCATCGGCTACGTTCAGGCGGTCAAGCCACTGGCCGAGACCGTTGCTGAGATGTCGTTGCAGGCGGCCCTTCATGATCCACGCTTCGCTGCGGTTACCTCTGACGAAGTCGGCGATCTGGAGATTGAGATATCGGTGCTCTCTCCGCTTGTATCGGTGGTGGATATCGCAGAGATCGAAGTGGGGCGAGACGGTCTCGTCGTCCGTGCCGGAGGTGCGAGCGGCCTGCTCCTGCCGCAGGTCGCCTCGGAGCGGGATTGGGATCGCGAGACATTCCTTGACCAGACATGCATCAAGGCGGGGCTTCCGGCCGGCAGCTGGAGGAGTGAGGGCGTAACGATCCTCAAGTTCACCGCCGAGGTCTTCAACGAGAAGGAGATGGGGCTCTTGCCCCGCTAGCCGAGTGAGACTGCGAAACTGCATCGTGCCCGGGTTTCTGATCGCCATTGCCGCAGCCGTCGTTGCGGCCGGGACCGTGGGGTTGGTTACCTCTGGACTTCGTGGTGGAGAGGGGTATCTCGACCCGCGCATCGCGAGCTACTGGGAGGCTCTGGACAACGGATATGTCAGGTGTGAGCTCTGTCCCCGTCGGTGCGTTGTGCCTCCCGGAGGACGAGGATACTGCGAGGTGCGGGAGAACCGGGATGGGGTCTACTACACACTGACATACGGGAACCCGTGCGCCGTGCACGTCGACCCGATCGAGAAGAAGCCATTCTACCATTTCCTGCCTACGACCACCGCACTGTCGATTGCAGTGGCGGGCTGCAATCTTGACTGCAAATTCTGCCAGAACTGGCACATATCACAGGTCAGACCGGACGAAACCTACAACTATGTTCTGTCCCCTGACGACGTCGTCGATTTGGCGCTTGAGAACGGCTGTCGCTCGATTGCCTACACGTATTCGGAGCCGACCGTGTTCTTCGAGTATATGCTGGACTGCGCGAAGGCGGCACGCAAGCGCGGAATACGAAACGTCTACCACTCAAACGGGTTCATCAACGAGGAGCCTTTGAGAGAGCTCTGCCAGTACCTCGATGCTGCCAATATCGACCTCAAGGGCTACAGTGATGATTACTATCGGGAGATGACCAATGGATGGCTCGCCCCTGTCCTGAAGACACTCCGCGTTCTTATCGAGGAGGGCGTTCATCTGGAGCTCACGACACTCGTGGTCCCAGGTGAGAATGATCAACCGGAGACGATACGGGAGATGTGCCGCTGGATTCACACAAACCTGGGCGACTCGGTGCCGCTCCACTTTTCACGTTTTCATCCTCAGTATCGTCTCCTGGCGCTACCACCAACTCCAGTCGAGACCCTCGAAGAAGCGAGGAGGATCGCTCTGTCCGAAGGACTCAAGTACGTCTACATCGGCAATGTCCCCGGACATGAGGCCAACAGCACATACTGCCCGAACTGCGGGAGCAGAGTCATCTACCGCATAGGGTACGGGGTGAACCCCGCGGGGCTCAGTAGCGGCCGTTGTGCGGCCTGCTCGACCGGGGTGGATGGCGTGTGGGAGTAGTGGGATGTCACTGTTGACAGGGGCGGGTCCATCGTCTAAAGTCTTAGCTGACGTCGGTGGCGACAGAACCCGACCGGATTCCTTACAGACCCTCTGAAGCACTGAGAAGGAGGAGCTTCATGCGTTCTCTCTTGGCGGCTCTTATGATCACAATCCTGGCTGCTGCCGCCGCGGCGGACGTCATCCATATCCCGAATGACAACCCGGACATCAAGTGTATTCAAGATGGCATTGACTTCGCATCGCCCGGGGACACGGTGCTGATCCATGCGGGCGTCTACGACAGCGTCAGTTACGTCGAGACTCCTCTCGGGAGTCGCTCCGCCGTGTGCGTAATGAAGGACGGCGTGACCGTCAGGGGAATGGACAGGGACGACGTGGTGATCGATCACACGCTGGGTGACTTCGGGTTTATATGTGTCGATGTAGGAAGCTCGTGTCAGATCAAGTCTCTGACGATCCTCGGTGGAATCTCAAAGGAGATGTGCGAGGGGGGCGAGGTAGCGGATGATCGCGACCTCAGGGCCGGAATCGCCTGTCTTGAGTCGGCTTCTCCTACCATTCGCTACGTGAGCATCGAGGAAAGCGGGTCGGGGATTCTGTGCAGAGACGACTGCGCGCCGACAATCGAGAGCACGCAGATTGTGCGTTGTGCTCATCATGGGATCTATATCTTCGTCAACGGCGCGTCGCCGGTTGTTATCGATCAGGTCACTATTGTGGCGAACTACGACTACGGCATCAAACTATCTGAAGGATCAGCAACGATCACAAGCTCCTCCATCACACACAACCACAAGAGCGGCATCCATGCCTACTCTGCGGATCCAATCATCGAGCACTGCAACCTCTTCTGGAACGACTACGGCAGTAGTCCGCCGGAGAACTATGGCGGGGACCTGAGCGACCTGACCGGAAGCGCGGGGAATATCTTGGACGAGCCTTTCTACTGCGACTACACGGGAAGCGCCGGATATGACTACCACGTCTGCTTCGAGTCACCGAATATCGGTGGCGGAGCCGGCGGTGTGAACATAGGAGCATGGGGAGGTGGGTGTTCCGATTGTGTCTCTCCGGTCGAGGTAACTTCGTGGGGCGCGATCAAGGCGCTTTACCGGTAGATGTGCGTAGTATCAGAGCAGATGATCTTCAGGGCCTCGCCGTTCAGGCGGGGTCCTTTCGTTCTGGGGCGGCGAACTCCCGCCTGAGAAGTATCGGGAACGGGATGAGCAGGGCGACAAGGACGAATGCATTCAGCACCCCGAGCGCCTTCATTGCTTCTGAGAATCCCATGACGGGCAGCAGGAAGACAGCGGCAGCCGTCGCTCCAAGCGCCGCTCCAAACAGGTCGGCTGCGTATAGGCGTCCTCCCGCAGCACCGACAGATCCGGCTCCAGAATGGCCAGGGGAGTGTGGTAACGCATAGAGGGCAGCCGCCATGGGGAATTGCGCCCCGGCTAGGAGGGCGGACGCAACGACCAGGGTCGGGAACAGCGCAGCCCAGTCCACAAGCCTTTCGGGTGGAAGTCCCGATATCGCGCGCACGGCACCTGCGAAGACCAACGGGAGGAAGCAGATCCCAACCTGGAGAGCGATGAAGACCGGAAGGTTTGCTCGCCGCCGAGCCATGCGGGACCCCGTCCACCCTCCTACTGCGAGCCCTCCCATGAACGCGGCCGCGATCATTGCGAGATCTCTGTAGACGTAGCCGTAGAGGCTCTGAAACGCGATAATCGCGCCGATCTCCAAGGTCATCTCAGTGAATCCGACAACAACGATCGCAAGCACGACGGCGGATCTGAATGCGATCGATGCGAAGTCGCTCGCCCGGTCGCCGGCTCCTGTCGTCTCGGTGAAGGGGCGCCGGCGGAGCCGGAGCACGGCTGCTGAGATCAGAGTAAGAGCGAGAGCCAGTGCTCCCACGGCGAAGGCGCTCTTCAGCGTGAACAGGGCAGCGGCCGAGGAGAATGTCCTTGGGGTGGAGCCGAACTGGCGGCTCCATATAACGAGTGAGAGCAAGTACCCGGCGGGTTCGAGGTCACGGTTGATAGGAGCATCCGTTCTCTGAAGGGCAGCTTCGAGCGAGGCGATCCGCTCCGGGCGCAGCCTGTCCCGCAGGTAGTAGTCGCGAAAATGCACTACGTCGAGTCGGCGTTCATCGACTCGACGTGATATCTCTGCGGCATTCCTTGTAATCAGGCTGTTGTCCATCGTCGCAAGAATGTGGCACGGGTCGCCTGGGAAGAGCACCACGTTGTCGAAGACCTCGGACAGAGTGCTCCTGACGCACTCGAGGAAGCGTGCCAGCTCATCGCTGACATAGTTCTCCGAGGACGTCGCGGAGATGGCCACGAGACCGCCCGGAGAGAGGGCGAGTGAGACTTCCCGGAAGAACTCCTCAGTATAGAAACGATTCAGAAAGGCGGTCGTAGGATCAGGCACGTTGACGATAATGACGTCGTAGGTTCCAGAGGAACGCTGCTTTACGAACAGGCGCGCGTCCGTGAAGATGATCGAGACTCTGGTGTCGCTGAGACCGGTCGTGAGAGATGCCCCGTCGACGGCGATCGCTTCCTGGATGAGGTATGGGTCAAGTTCGACGTAGTCCAGAGTGAGGACCGCCGGGTGTTTGAGTATCTCTGCGACAGAGCCTCCCAGCCCTCCTCCCAGGAGAAGAACTGAGCGGGGAGACGGATGCTGAATCATCGCCAGATGGACGGTCTCCTCCGCGGCAAGTCTGTTGGGAGAAGAGGCGACAAGTAGCCCGTTCTCGTAGATACTGCTCTGCGTTCCGGTGCGCGTAATCACGATCCGACCGTAGATGGAGTCGCTCGTGCTCACGAACCCGAGTTTCTCCCACTGTGCTGCCACGGTCGCACGATCCAGTCTGCCGCCAGGCCCGGCGAGGGCGAGAGTAGTGAGAACAAGAACAACAGCAGGGGCCGCTGTACCACGGAGTCGCGGTCGCGACACACCGGTCAGAACGAGGGAGAGGCCGGCCAGAGAACAGAGGAGTCCGGAAAGGAGTGCGATGTTCAGTGTCCCTACGCTGCCGAGCAGGACGAGGCTCAGTAGCGCACCGGCGATCAGCGCTCCGAGTGCCTCGTAGATGTAGACGTCGCCCACCGACTTGGCCGCGAGGAGTGTGCTCCCAGAATCACCGCGCCGGGCTGGAGTACGCTCGCGGTATGCTACTGCCACCGACAGAGCGAACATGAAGCCCGAAAGAAGCGTGAATGGCACGACGGAGATGAGCGCACCGAGAACCAGAGGCTGAAGCCCCGTGAGCTCCCCGGGCGAGATGCCGAGGAGTCGATCTCCCACTCTCGAGAGCAGAATGGCTAACGGGGAGAGGACCGCCAGCACTGCAAAGGCGTTGGCCAGTGTGCTCCTGCCGGCGCGATGGATGCGGGGCATGCGGCCCGCGATGGCGCTTCCAGCGGCGGCTGAGATCAGCCATACAGACAGAGTGATGCCGAACGACATCTCGTTCCCGCGCCAAGCGACCATAAGTTCACGAAGGAGCAGTGCCTGGACTGTGAGCGTGGCGAAGCCCAGAGTGGCGAACGCCAGTCGCGGAACAATCGTGCGGCTCGACAGCATTGAGTGTTCTCCATGTGGTATCATGATGCATCGAGTCTAACAGCGAGGGGGAGGAGAAGGGGTGTGGATGGGGCCGAACTCTGCATCCTGTCTTAGGTTAGACGCCCAGAAAACGGTTGACACTCGCGAGAAGGGTCTGCTAATCTTCGACGCAGCAGCGCTTGGCCTTGCTGCGGTTTTCCGCATTGTGCAAGCGATGTAGAGGGGATGGTACGTCTTCGGCAAGCGAATCCGAGAGCGTCCTCGTCGTAGCCTGCATCTGGTCGCGCGGCCTCCGGGAGGCGTGATGTCACAGAATGAGGACCGGGAAAAGACCCAAATCGCTGACTTCCTGACCCGCTCCGTGGGGGGTCGGGGAAGCGGGGGAAGCCATCATCCAAGGCTGGCCCGCTTCATCAGGATGTATCTCGAACGCTTCAAGCGTCCCGAGCCCATCTCTTTCTCGCAGGCGTTCAGTCAGGTGAACCGCATTCTGGTCATCCCCGAGCGAGGCGTAACAGGCGCGCTGTTCGCCGTTCCGACGTTGCGCGCGATGCGACGTGGTTTTCCCAACGGGAAGATCGCGGTGCTCGTTCACGATGAGGACAAGGATCTTCTGGAGGGGAGTGTCGAAGTCGACAGGGTGATAGGGTACAGCCTTCCGCGTGGAATCAAGCGCTATTCTGCTCTCCTTGCTCTCGCCAAACTCTTCAAGTCCTACCGCTTGGATCTGGCAATAATCCTGGACAGAGAGTTCGATCTGGAGAGGGTCTTTCTCTGCTATCTCACTGGTGCACCGGTACGGGCAGGCTTTCAGAGTGACGAGAGCCATCCGTTCCTTAATCTCGAGGTGAGCCGGAACGTCTCCGGGAGCACGCGTGCGCAGCTTGGGATCGAGATCGCTCGCGTTATGGGAATAGATGTTACGGGGCTCCATCTGAGCTGGAAGGTTCCCGAGCGGGAGCGCCGGCTGGCCGAGCAGCTCATTCACTTCAGGAAGCCCCGTGAGGACGAATTGCTGATCGGATTCGATCCCGGGCCTGGGCGAGGCGGGACCTCGATCTCCGTTTCACAGCAGGCGAAGCTCCTGGACCGGCTCTGTCTGGATTTCCGCGGGAGGGCGATTCTGCTGACTGCGCCCGAGCATCACGAGCTCGTGGGGCGACTGGAATCGATGCTGTCGCGGGACCCGATCGTCGTGCAGCAGCGGCGGATGCGCGATGTCGTGAGTCTCCTGAATCAGTGCGATCTCTTCGTGGCCGGCAACACAGACCTCGTCTACTTCGCGATAGCTATGAATGTTCCGACGGTATCGCTCATGACGCCACCGGAGATGGAGGAGGAGGCATTCCCTGAGTCGGAGTACCTCGCGGTCGTTGAGCTGACTCCCGGAGCAAGATTCCCCATAGAGGACTTCATGGAGAGGACGCAGTCGGTTCTCTTGAAGGGTGCTCCGAAAGAGAAGGCGTAGCATGAAACAGTTTCTGCGCCTGATGGGATATGTGAGGCCGTACTGGCGTCGCCTTCTGGCGGCGCTAGCGTGCATGACGGTCTTCGCTGCCCTGAGTGGCATATCGCTCGGCATGATCCTCCCCTTTGTGAACGTGCTCTTCGAAGAGCACGCGCTTGTGACTGCCGCCGGCACCGGGGATGCGGTTATGGTTGCGCCTGTGGAGAGCGCAGGCGAACCTGTGGAGACCACAGGCGGCCTTCTTGGAACTGCGGTGGACGATATTGAGAGGGGAGACATCGCGCTTGGAGGCGTGAAGCAGGAACTCCGCGTCCAAATGCTCGCGCTTTTTGCGAGCGATACGCCCCAGTCGGCGCTTCTCAAAGTTTGCCTGGGTCTCATTGTCGTTTTTCTCGTGCGCGCCGTTTTCTACTATCTGCAGGCCCTCCTCATGATCACCCTGGAGCAGCGTGTCATCCGGGATCTGAGGAACGATCTGTTCTCCCATATCACCAGACTATCGCTCTCATTCTTCCAGCGCGAGCAGACGGGGCAGCTCATCTCACGCGTCACGAACGACGTGATGCTCGTGCGCGGTGCGCTTGTGGCGACTTTCGCGGATATGTTCCGGGAGTCGCTTCTGGCCATCATCTACCTCGGTATGGCCGTATGGATAAGCTGGCGTCTCTCGATCATCACTCTGCTCGTACTTCCCCCGATGATCCTGATCATCGGCAGGATCGGGATTCGGCTCAGACGTCGGAACGTCCGCATTCAGGAGAAGATGGCCGACATCACGTCGACGGTCGAGGAATCGGTCTCCGGGATCAGGGTTGTTCAGGCATTCGGCATGGAGGAGTACGAGCAGAGACGGTTCTTTGCCCACACCGCGGGGTATCTGAGGCGGTTCGTCAGGATGGAAGTGCTTAGCGCACTGGCGGCGCCGCTGACAGAATTTCTCGGGGTCGTCGCCGTGGTTGCCATCCTCTGGTACGGTGGGCGTCATGTGCTTCTGTCCAGGTCGATGTCATCGGATTGGTTTCTCGTATTCCTTGCTGCCTCGCTTTCGACAATGCGGCCTCTGAAGAACATCTCGAAGGCCAATGCTCGACTCCAGACCGGCCTCGCAGCGGCCGGCAGGGTCTTTGACACTCTCGATGCTGAACCTGCCATCAAGAGCGTTCCCGGCGCCGAACCCATTTGTGGGTTTGAAGAGGTCATTCGCTACGAAGGCGTGACCTTCAGCTATGAGACCGGACCGGACGTGCTCCACGGCATTGATCTCTTGATGCGGCGAGGTGAGGTCGTGGCGATCGTTGGTCCCAGCGGGGCGGGGAAGTCAACACTACTGGATCTTCTGCCGCGCTTCTACGATCCGACGGCCGGGCGCATCACCATCGACGGGCGTGATATCAGGGAGATGGAACTGGGCTCTCTTCGAGGTCTCATGGGAATCGTTACGCAGGAAACCATACTCTTCAATGACACGCTCGCCGCGAACATCGCCTACGGTGTGGAGGGCGCCGGGCAAGATGATATCGTTGCTGCTGCGGGGGCAGCGAACGCGCAGGAGTTCATCGAGGCGATGTCGGACGCGTACGAAACAGTGATCGGCGAGCGTGGAGCACGGCTCTCCGGCGGCGAGAGGCAGCGCATCGCCATTGCTCGGGCCATACTCAAGGATCCTCCGATCCTCATTTTCGATGAGGCGACGTCGTCGCTGGATACCGAATCTGAACGACTCGTACAGGGCGCCATAGAGCGACTGCTCAAGGGCAGAACGGTTCTGGTCATTGCTCATCGCCTGTCGACCGTACGAAACGCGGATCGGATCATCGTAGTTGACGGTGGTTCGATCGTGGAGAGTGGCAGCCACGCTGAGCTCATGCAGCGGGATGGGTTGTACCGACGTCTCTACGAGATGCAGTTCAGCGACGAGGATGGAGACGGCCGTGGCGATGACGGGATCCGGGAGCAGCAGTCCGCTTCCTGAGGAAAGCATACTTGTCGTTCGGATGAGTTCGGTCGGCGACATTGTTCTGACCGAACCAGTGATCGCAGCTCTCAAGAGCGCGTATCCTGACGCGCGAATCGGGTTTGTAGTCAAACGGAAGTACGTCGATCTCGTCGCATCCAATCCGGCAATAGACACCATCCATCTTCTGGACGACAGCTCCTGCTCGGCCTTGAGACGGCTGTGCCGTGAGGTACGAGCTGGAGACTACTCGGCCGTCGTGGATCTTCACAGGAACGCCAGGAGCGTTGTCTTGACCGTGTGCTCGCGCGCGTCTCTGGCCACTGCCTACAGGAAGCGAGAACTCAGGGATTCCCTGAGAGTCCGTATCGGACGACGTCCATTCCGGGCACGCACAAAACTGGTCGAACGTTACTTGGATGCGCTTGCTCCTCTGGGACTGAGACCGGCGTGCGGGAAGCCCCGCTTCCATCTTTCGCCCACCGATGCGGAGTGGGCGGCCGGCTATCTTGGCGATCTTGGGCTTGCACGGGGTGCCTACGCTGCGATGGCTCCAGGAGCGCTCTGGCCCACGAAGCGCTGGCCACCAAGGCGCTTTGCCGCCGTTGCAGGCGCTCTCGCCGCGGAATGCGATCTCGACATCCTTTTGCTCGGATCGATGTCGGAGCGGCAGCTCTGTGAGGACATCGCCCGATATGCGGGCTCCCGTGTGCTCGTGACGGCAGGAGAGACGAAGCTCGGACAGATGGCGGCGCTCATTGAGTCCGCGCGGATCTTCATCGGAAACGACAGCGGCCCAATGCACATTGCTGCTGCACTGGGCACGCCAACCGTGGCGATCTTCGGTCCCACCGATCCTGGGCAGTTCGATTTCGAGGACAACGAGATCGTCTATGCGGATCTCGAGTGCAGTGCCTGCTCGTTCTACGGTACGGATGTGTGCAAGTTTGGCCACTGGCAGTGCATGCAGAGTCTGGGCTCCGAGCTTGTCCTTGCGGCGGCACGGCGTCTTCTCAAGATCGCAGGTGGTGGCTCATGAGATACCTTGTCGTTCAGACGGCCTTTCTCGGAGATGCTGTTCTGACGCTCCCGCTTCTCTCTGTCCTCAGGCGAAGCGGCGGATCGAATTGGATTGGGGTGGTGGCATCGCCTCCGGGGGCGGAGTTTCTCCGGGAGCAGGGAGTCGCAGACTTGGTCGTAGAGTATGACAAGCGAGGCGTTGATCGCGGGCTCAGCGCGTACTGGCGCCTCATCAGCGAGATCAAGGAACTCCATATCGATGTTGCGTTGGTACCGCATCGCTCGCTCAGGAGCGCGCTTCTTCCAGCTCTGGCTGGTGTGCCGGTTCGCGCGGGGTTTGACGAGAGCGGCGGACGGCTCTTCCTTACAGATGTCGTCAAGTACAGGTCCCGGGATCATGAAATCGAGCGCGTGGTCGCACTTGCCGGACCGGTCGGTGTTGTCCCTGAGAGCGGACGGGTGCCCTTCGACATCCGGGTCCCGCCCGGAGAGACTGAAGCGCTTGGCGCCGTGCTCTCTGAATGCGGTATCGAAGTCGGGCGCGCACTCGTGGCCATCAGTCCAGGAAGCAGATGGTCAACGAAGCGGTGGCTACCGGATCGCTTCGCCGGTGTTGCGCGGGCATTGTCTGCTGAGCACGGCATGACGGCCGTGGTCGTCGGGTCGGATGCTGACAGGGAGGTCGGGGCGGTGGTGTCGGCCTCCGCTGGTTCAGACGTCGTCGATCTTACCGGCAGGCTCGGATTGGGAGAGTGGGTGGCTCTGCTTGATCGGGCCGAACTGTTGATCTCAAACGACTCCGCTGCAGCTCATGTGGCAGCCGGTGTCGGAACACCCGTCGTGGCGATCTTCGGGCCGACGGTCGAAAGCCAAGGTTTTGCACCATACATCGATCGTGCTGTGATCATAGGCGTGGATCTTTCGTGCCGTCCCTGTGGTCGACATGGAAGTGATCGGTGTTGCCAGGACACGCATGCTTGCATGATGGGAATCAGTGAATCAACCGTGCTCAAGGCGGCCAACCGGCTCCTGGGTGGATCGAGGTCGTGATGGACGCGCTCCTGATCACAGATTCTATGATATGGACGGCAGAGATGGAGTACGCCCTTTCCGTGGCGTTAGCGGAGTCGTCAGCCGGTGTCTCAGTCACGGTTGCTGCACCGCTCGGGAGCGCGATGGCGTTGCGTGCGGCCGGGTGTTTCCGCTTTGCAGAGCTCCCGGGAACCGAGCCGTCGCGATCGGTGGCGGATTTCGCTGCCTGTGTCAGATGGTTGGCGTCCTTGGTGCGGAGAGAGCGACCGGACGTCGTGCATTCCTCTCGCGCGACAGCGCATCTCATGGCGGTTCTGGCGTGTGGTCGATCCGTCCCCATCGTCCATCTCAGAGGAGGAGCGGCGCCGCCTTCGCGACAACTGCTGAACCGATTCCTCTACCGCACTATGACGTCGGCCGTTATCGTATCGTCAGAACGTGTGGAAAACTGGGTGGCCGACGGACTGGGCATGGATGCGAGTCGCGTCTTCCGAGTCTATGCTCCCGTCGATACCGGGCGATACGCCGCATCAGCGCCGGACACTGAACTCCTGCGTGAACTTGGGCTCGAGCGGAAGTCTCGAATGGTTGTGAATGTGGCACGGCTCGCGCCGGTCAAGGGACACGCTGTTCTTCTGAGTGCGATGCGAATCGTCATCAGCCGCGTTCCGGAAGCCGCGCTTGTGCTGGTCGGTGAACCGTGGTCCGGGCAGCCTGAAGGACTCATGCGCAGGGCCGAGCAACTCGGGATCGCCGCCAACGTGCATTTCGTCGGACGCCGGGAAGATGTCCCGCGGTTCCTGGCTTCGGCAGAGCTGTGCGTGTCGTCCTCTCTCGCAAGTGAAGAGAATTCGCGCGCCGTGAGCGAGTACATGGCCGCCGGATGTCCGGTGGTGGGGACCGGTGTGGGCGTCATACCGGAACTCATCGTAGAC